>JBGPOG010000517.1:0-3531 GCA_041487935.1 Chthonomonadia bacterium
CCCCCTCGGGCTGGAAGGCATCCATCATCATGAGCGCCGATTGCACGCGCCGCGGCGCGTGGGAGAGCACGCCGCCGCTCCCCACCAGCATGTCGAGGGCGAGGAGGTTCACCAGGGTCTCCCCGCTGGCGGTCTGCGAGAAGGTGTCGGAGATGGTGCGCTCCTGCTGGACGCCCTTCAACCCCACCGCGAGAAGTTTGTGCTGCACGAAGGCGAGGCGCAGCGCCTCGCGCGAGATGGCCTGCTCGACCATCAGCTCTTCGAGGGTCTGGGGAATGGTGGTCGGGCGGATCATCTTGTTGCGAAGCTGGTTGCGCAGGTCTGCATCGGAGACTTCGAACGGCAGCCATCGCTTGATGTTCTCTACCTTCGCTTCCGTCAGGACGTTGCAGATCGAATAACTCATCCCGAGATTGGCCGATACGGTCCGGTTGAAGATGGCCTCGCCCTTTGGATTTTTGAATACGGAGAAAACGTCCGTGGTTGCCCCGCCGATATCAACGCCAAGCACGGTAATGTCGCGCTGCGCGGCAATCGTCTGCATGATCTTCCCCACGGCATTCGGCGTGGACATGATCCCTTCGCTTACCCAGGACGACAGCTTGCTGTATCCGGGCGCCTGCTGCATGACGTGTTCGAGGAACAGCTCGTGGATGGCCTCGCGGGCAGGAAGAAGGTTCTCTTTATCGAGCGTCGGTCGGAGATTAGGGACCTGGCGAAGCGCAACTCGATCCTGGAGGAGCTCCTTAACCGCGGGAAAGGCATCCTTGTTGCCCGCGTAGATAACCGGCAGGTTGAGGCCGATCCCCAGCCGCGGCTTGGGGTCGGCGGAGACGAGCATCTCGGCAATCTCCACGAGATGACTGGTCGTCCCTCCATCTGTTCCACCGGAGATGAGGAGCATGTCGGGGCGGAGCTGCCGGATGCGCTCGACTTTCTGGTACTCTTGCCGGCCGTCGTTCACCGCGATCGTGTCGATCACGATCGCCCCGGCGCCAAGCGCGGCCCGTTGAGCGCTTTCGGCGCTCATAGCCTTCACAACTCCGGCAACAGTCATCTGCAGCCCGCCACCCGCGCTGGAAGTGGAAAGGTAGAGATCTACTCCGTCCGCCGTCGACGATGGACGATGGCCGATGGACGATGGGGAGTCGGACGATGGACGATGGACGATAGACGATGGGGAGTCGGACGATGTTTCAACTTTTGTAGACGACCTCTCCTTATCGTCCATCGTCCATCGTCCATCGTCAATGACAACAATCCGGCCATCCTCTCCAATAATCTTCCGCCCCGACAATTCCTCAACTTCCCGAACGGCGTTAATGACTCCCACCGTCACGTCGTCGAAAGGCGCTTCGACGGTGGTCGGGGCCTCGCCGCGGGCGGTTAGACTGTAGCGGTCTCCCTTCTTCTCAATTAGGATAGCTTTGGTGGTGGTGCTGCCGCAGTCGGTTGCGAGGATGGTGCGGACATCTGGCATGTCGGTCGAACGTTCTCCCGGAGATCAGTTGAGCGGCAGTAGTTTAGCACAGAGCAAGAAGCCGTGTATACGGACACTGGAGCTACGGCTTCGTCTTCGCCGTTTCCGCCACGATCGGGCTGATGGCGGCGTCCAGAGAGGCCTCTGTAGCGCCGATATCGATGCCTTTGTAAAGATACCATCGCTCGACGTGCTCTGCGGATTGTCCGGGCTCGAGATGGTTCATCGGCCCGAGGGTCTCGACTTCCATAAATGAGCCTGCTGTATACACTTCATTGTTGCAGCCTTGGTCCGGGTAGTTCGAGCCATCCTTGTAAGGAAAGCGCTTTACGAACAGGGTCTTGTTGAGCGAGTACGCGCACCAGCCCTGTTTGTTGGCCACGCCCGCCTTTTGCGGCTCCGTGCCGGCCTCGACTGTTTTCAATTGAAGATATTTCCTGCCGATGGTCCAGCGCGGGTCTGCCAGATCCGTGTAATGCCAGAGCACGAGCGGCCGCGCAGGAAGCAGGAAATCATCGTGGGAGATATACGGCTCCTGGGGGATAACGGTCACGCCGCCGCCCCGCATGATGGTTAGGGCCCAGGGCGCCAGGTCTATAGCCCAAACGCCTTTATTGGTCAAACGGTGTTTGATGGTCACGCCGCTGCCGTCGGCATCCATCGTGACGATAATCTCCTTCTGGATACCGGTTTTCTCTTCAACGGGTTGGGTCAGGTGGATCGTATCGGTCCCTTCGATCTTGAAATCGATCGGGCTGCTGTCCGGCGAATAGGTACGGGGCATGGCCTCCGGAGCGTGCCATAATCGGTGCCCGCCATAAGCCTTCCATTCTCCGAAGGCGGTCTTGACCGAGCTATCCGGCAGCTCGGCCAGGATGTTGCCGCCACCGGGAAACCCGTATCGTATGATGCGCGGGCCGATGTCGGTCGTTACGATCAGCTCCACCGTTCCATTTGTTAACCTATAGCAATTGGGCTGGTTGAAGTACTGCACCTTTTCCATTTTCACTTCTCCCCAGACCGGCGCAGCCAAGACCAAGATTGCCGGCACGATGATGGGAACTTTCAGTTTGCGCATGATTGATCCTCCGGGTGGACGTTTGACGATAGACGATGGACGATAGACGATCGAAGGGAGACTGATGGCATCAATCAGCAGAGAATTCTCGCCAATAGCTACTCACCACTCACTACCCGCCAATCACCCCTTACCAATCACCACTCACTCCTTCAACGTGGGTGCGTTCGGTGACAGCACAGGCGGCCTCATATGCGGCACGCGACGGTACCAGCGGCCGGCTCGGTTCTGATTACTCGGTTTCCTGAACGGCTGTATTCCCAGATCACCCACAATGGGCGTTTGAGACGAATCGGCCGGAACTCCGCCGCCGTCTTTTCCGTCGGGCCCGACGCTATATAGCAGATAGTCACTGCCTGCCGGTCTATAGATAAGCTTCTCTCCAGTACACGGATCGATCAGGAGCCGCGGTTCGATCCCCAAATTATCCAGCGATTTAGGCAGCGCCCCGTGTTGCAGCCGGTAACCGCGAATCGAGATGGCGCACAGAATGATCCGGTTGCTTACCTCGTTGGCGTCAAACCGGTCGGGCGCGCCGGCGAACACTGGAACGAGCATTTGGGCGATGGGTGAACGAGGCTCGGGAATTCGCAATCGCTTCGAAGACGGCGAGTTCAACTCTTGAAGTGCGCGACTACAGTACCGATCGATTTCCGACAGCGCCTGGTCTCGCATGAAATGCCATGCCACGCCTCCAAGAACCTTCTCAACGGGGAATTGAGTGGGGTTATCCTTGGCTTCCACGTCGTAATTTGTACCCGAGGACGTAAGCTGCCGGATGTCGTCAATCTGTGCGAGATTGGTCAACAGGGCGTTCCGTTCTTCGCGCATGATTGCGCCGGCTTGCGGTTGGCGAAGGAGAATCTTCTGCATGCGCGCGGCAATCAGTTTACATTCCGGTTCGCTCAATTTCTCGGTATTCGAGACAAGCTGCCTGCTGAGAATCGACTCGATCGCGACGAGCACGAGCCCA
>JBGPOG010000518.1:0-3516 GCA_041487935.1 Chthonomonadia bacterium
AATCCCTGGGACTCGATCCCGCCGGCTTCGAGGCCAAGATCACGCAGTACACACGAGCCGTTGTTCCGGTCCACATGCAAGGCGTCCCGGCTAGAATTCAGGCGATTCTGGAAGTCGCTCGCCGGCACAACATCAAAGTCTTCGAAGATGCCTGCCAGTGCGTGGGCGGCGAATATCGCGGTAGGATGGCGGGAACGTGGGGCGACGCCGGCGCGTGGAGCCTGAACTTCTTCAAGGTCCTGACCGTCGGCGAAGGAGGGCTGGTTTTCAGCGACGATTATAAGGTCTACGAGCGCGCGTGTTTCGCGTCCGACCCGGCGATGCCGATGTGGATGCGCGACACAATTCGCGAAGAAGGCTGGGAGACTGAGCCGTTTTCATCTCAATGCTACCGCCCGAGCGAGCTGCTGGGCGCGATTGGCCGCGTCCAGCTTCGAAAGCTCGATCGCCTTCTGGCGCACACCCGCAGGCTCAAGCGGACCTTTTTGTGCGAGCTGGAAGAGCCGCGCGGCTACCGGGTTCAGCACGTGGACGATCCGGCGGGTGACTGCGGGGTCAGCGCCGCGATCATCGTGCATTCGGAGGAGGATGCCAATCGCTTCGCGGAGGCTCTGACCGCGGAGGGACTCCCCTCCGGCACGGCGCACAACGACGGATTTCCGGACAGGCACATCTTCAAGTACTGGGATTCGATTCTGGACAAGAATTCCCATCATCCCGCCGCAAGCCCATGGACGCATCCCGCCTATAAAGGAAGCGTGAGCTATTCACGCGAGATGTGCCCGAAATCGATGAGCATCCTGAATCGCGCTTTACGCTTCGGATTCAACCTGAAGATGACGCCGGAGCATGCAAAGCAGATGGCGAGGGCGGTTAATAAGGTGGATGCTGGGCTGTAGCCGGCGACTCGCGCTAAAAAGCTACGTCGATACTCGAACGAGCGTTCCCGGCTTAATCGTAAGAAGAACACTTCGGAGGCTCGGTAACAGAGGAGAGATATCAGTGAATCGATTCCCAGGTGCTTTCAACAGTACGATTGCAATTTTGAATTTGGATAGATTCTGTTGGTGAGGGATGCCTCGATCGGTCGTTAGGAACACTTCAAACTCATTCTGGGCTATTCGAAGCGGTTCTCCGTTGCTTGTTCCCGCCCAACCTTGCTCTTGAACTGTCGAAGCCGTTACTCCTGCACCCAGATTGTATTTAAGCTTGCGCGGCAAATTCTCATCAAGCAGCACGCGCATCCTGTGCCTCCCTGAGCAGCATATCTAAGAAGGCTACAGCTTGCTCGCGTTTTACGCTGGGGAAGTCGTCCAAGAACATGTCCAGTGTATCGCCCGAAGTTAAGTGCTGAATTAGTATCTCCACGGGAACTCGCGTGCCGGTGAAAACGAGGGCGCCATTCATTACATCAGGTTTGCGCGACAGGATTTGTTCACTGGTCATTTTCGCACCTCCAACTGTAGTTCAAGACATCGGTATCTATTTATCACGCGTGAAGCTCTGGGTAGTAATGCGTGTTTATTCGATAGCTTCGGGATTCACGAGCATCGCCACGGCAAAGCAGTTACCGAATACCGATCTGATGTCGTTGCCCCTGCCCGTACACATAAACGATGGCCGGGCAGCCCTGATTTCAGCTTCCACGGCCCCGAATTCGGCGATCTGCTCCGCTAAAAGTCTCCGATCACGGCCGTGCCCCGGAAGATTGACCTGTACGGCGCCACGAGTGCCGGCTATGGCGCCGTAAAGTCACGCGTCTTCGCGCTCCGCGTCCGAAAATACAACGTGGTAGAACATCATCGTGCCCCGGTGCTCCATATAAAAGGTGGTTCGCCGCTGCTCCAGTTTCAGAGGATCTTGATCCGCCTCATAAAACGCAATCAGTTCGGGAGAAAGGCGCTCAGTTGGATCGCCGACCGGTAACCCTAAACCCACGTTGAAGTCCGGTCCCTCCGGAATTGGATTCGATATTGTGAGTTTGCCGTGCCGAAGATAGTCTAGCGCGTCCAGGGCAAGGCCCATTAGCTGGCGATCCAGCGTTTTCAAATCGAGTGTGGCACGAGCCTGAACCCTTCCGTCCCGGACTACAAACTGAGCGACAACCATCGTTCACCTCGCCTTGCCGATTACTGCCCATTCCAGTACGCGTTCTGCCCTACATAATCGTCATCCGCGAAACTTGCCAGAATAAAGCGCCGGACTTTCAAGACATCCAGTTTGCCGCTCGTCTTATAAAGCACGCGGCCATCCGGTGAGATGACCATCGTGTATGGCACGCTGCCGTTCCAGGCGGGGTCGAAGGCTTTCATCAGCTCGTAGGGATCCGTTGAGCCGAACAGCAGATTTCGCGTCGACGCGTGCTGCGACTCGAGGAATCGCCGCACGCCTTTCTCTTCATCCGGGAAGTTGATGCTGACTGTAAGCAGCCCGAACGGCCGCTTGCGGTACATGCGCCAGATCTTTTGCAGATCCGGAAACTCCTCCGTACACGGGCCGCACCAGGTGGCCCAGAAGTTTACGAGCAGGGTTTTCCCGGTCGCGTTCTTGCGCAGCGCCCGCATCTCGCCGGCTCCGGCTTTTTGCAGTGTCACCGGCTCCCGCTCGATATTCTTTAACTCCGAGTCGTGCAGCGCTTCCTTTTCCAGCCACTTGACGGAGCAGCCGACCGTGGGGGTCGTTTCGATGGAAACAGGTTTGCCGGACAGAAGGGCATCGATCGCGTTGCGGGCGTCCGGGACCTTTGCATACTGTTCGCGGGGATTGCTGTCGACTCGTCCCTGGTAACGAAGCTTTCGCTGTAGGTCGAAGACGAATACGTGCGGCGTTGCGATGGGGCCATAGCGGCGCGAGACGGCCTGGTTTTCTCCGTCGAAGAGGAACGGGAAGTTGAAGTGCCGGTGGGCGGAGCGGATCTTCATTTCCGCCAGAGAATCGCCCAGGTCCGTGTATCCCATCTCATCGAGCCGCAGCGCCTTCGGGCTGTTCGGCTGAATGACGACAAAGGCAACGCCCCGCGAGCGGTAGTCCGCAACGAGCTTCTTGATCCGACCCTCATACACCTCGGCCGTCGGGCAGTGTACCGCCGTAAAGATCACCACCAGCAGCTTGCCGCTCTTGAAGTCGGCAAGCGAGTAGGTCTTGCCATCCACCCCGGGCAGTCGAAAGTCTGGCGCGGGCGAACCGATGGGGAGGGGATTGGGGTGGTTGTCGTCCATTGTCAACGACGTATTTCCTCCGGAAATGGGTTTGACTATGGCGCTGGCTACGCGATAGGTAATCGGGATAACAAACATAGCAACGGCCAAAAGGAACTGAGATATTCTCATCGGTCCGCTCCAATCGGTTCGTGACACACAAGGCCCCAAAGTGAAGCAACCTCGCAGGTCGAAAGGCAACATTCGTATAATTATACAACTGTACATCGGGTCCCTGCCGCCCTCGTAGTGAGGACCTCGCCGCGATTCATCGGCCAAATGACCTATAAGGAATCGACATGCCAAACTTCACTCCCGA
>JBGPOG010000519.1:0-3515 GCA_041487935.1 Chthonomonadia bacterium
CTCCGTTTAGAACTTAATTCCCGCGGCGTGAAGCTCTTCAGCAAGCTGGCTCGCGTCCTCGAAACGGATTGTCCGCATCCCCAGGATTTTGGCCACCTCTACGTTCATCGGCCGGTCGTCGACGAAGAGGCATTCATCCGGGTTGCGCTGCGAAATCTGGAGCGCGCGGCGGTAGTGTTCCGGCTGCGGTTTCACCAGGCCCAGGTAACAGGAGGTGAAAAACGCGCTAAAAACCTCGCAAAGCTTGAACTTGTGAATCCGGTATTCATTGAGCTCGCGCGACTCATTGTTGATCGTCATCAACCCATACCGGCCGGTTTGCTTTACTTTGCGGATCAGTTCCAGCGTCTCCGGGATCGGCGTAGAGAGACCGTTTATCGCGTCGACGATCTGCTGTTTCGTGAACCGTCGCGGCTCATAGAACAGCGTCCAGGCAAGGTAATCGTCGAGGGACAACTGCCCGCGCTCCATGGTATCCACAACCTGGCGATGGCGCGCGTCGAAGGCGGCATAGTCGAACCCGAACCGCCGGGCAATGGACTCGCGCTGCTCGTGGTCCCAGCCGTTGCTCAAACAAACGCCGCCGATGTCGAAGAAGAGAGTGGTTATTGATGGCATGGTTGGTTCGTCAAGGCGCGATCGCCTGTTGTCTAAGGATGCCGGAGGGTAGCTGGGTACTCAGCTAGGCCGCATGGCCGATTTTTCAGGAAACTCAACCTTCAGGTATATCTCTCGGAGCGAGACCTCGCAGTCTACAGATTCCAATTGTAACACGTCGTCCCGGCCACTCAACTCAGCCAGCACCCACTTCTCCCCTTGTCGGACATACTGTTCGACTCTTACTCGATCTTGCGAAACAAGAACATACTCGCGCAGGGAATCCAGTTTCCGGTAATGAGCGAATTTTTCGCCACGATCGTATGCCTCGGTCGACGACGACAGGATTTCTATGATTACAATCGGATTCAGAAGCGTGTCATGGTGCGCATCCTCAAATTGCGGCTCGTCGCAAACGATAACGATGTCTGGGTATGTATAGAGCCCGGTCGGGTCGACCTTGGTTCGCATATCGGCAGTAAACAATTCGCAAGGCCGGCTCTTCAATTGATTGCCAAGCTCTCGCGAGCAATTGTGAGAGATGAGGCCATGCTCATGCGATGCCCCCGCCATCGCGTAGATATGTCCGTTGAAGTACTCGCTCTTGGTTTCGGCCTCGCGTTCTAAAGCGAGGTACTCTTCCGGTGAAACTAACGGCGGTAGAGTCGCGACTGCCATTTGGCCACCCTCATTCTATAGATCCGCTCTCAGGTACGGCCCGTAATATCGCATTATATAAGTATTATACTCCGGTGATTCAACGATCGGCCGCCACCACCATTCGTTGTCGACGTACCACCGGACCGTTGCTTCCAAGGCAGCGTCGAAATCGTGATCCGGCTTCCAGCCGATGCTTCGCATTTTGGATGTATCGAGCGCGTAGCGTTTGTCGTGAGCATCTCCCCGAGGGTCTTCGATGTGCTTGATGAGGGTTTCGGGCTTCCCAAGCAGCCCCAGGACCTTACGGGTCACCTCGATATTCGGGCGCTCGTTTCCACCGCCGACGTTGTATGCCTCCCCAAGCTCGCCGTGCTCCAATGCCCAGGCAATCCCGGAGCAGTGGTCGCGGACGAAGATCCAGTCGCGGACTTGGTTGCCGGCCCCGTAGATCGGCAGCTTCTTGTCCTGCATCGCTCGGGTGATGAAGAATGGGAGGATTTTTTCGGGGAACTGGTATGGGCCGAATGTGTTGGAGCCGCGTGTCACCAGGGCCGGCGTACCGAATGCTATTCGATGCGCGCGCACTTGAAACTCCCCTCCGGCCTTACCGGCGGAGTAGGGGGTACGAGGTTCCAGCGGGAAGTCCTCCCGGAATGCGCCGTCTCCAATCTCCCCGTATACTTCATCAGTAGAAACGTGCAAGAAACGCTCGATCCCGTATTTTCGGCAGGCTTCCATCAACACGTTGACGCCGGTGACGTTCGCTGCGATGAGGCTGGTCGGGTCCAGCATGGAGCGGTCGTTATGGCTTTCCGCGGCGAAGTTGAGCACATGTGTGGGCTTCTCGGCGCGGAAGAGGCCATAGACTACCACCGGATCCTGAATCAAGCCCGGATAAAACCGAAAGCGGGGATCGTTCCACACAGGCTTCAAGTTATCCAGGTTTCCCGCATAAGTCAGCGCATCTAGCGCGATAACGCGGTCATCCGGACGCGTCTCGAGCCAATAATGGACGAAGTTCGCGCCGATGAACCCGGCCCCGCCCGTGACAATGAGGGTTTTGGGCATTCGGTTCCCTTCCAATTTTATATTCGCGCTCGTCGTCGTGCTAGTACTCGTACTCGTATTCGTCCTCGTGGTCGGCCGCGGAAACGTCGGAGCCGAGTACGAGCACGACGACGAGTACGAATACGATTTTGGCTATGATTAAGAGAACGATTCAGCTTTCGCGACTTACAATCGAGCTCAAATATTGCCCGTAATCGCTGCTCTTCAGCGCATCGGCTTGCTTGGCCAGCTCGCCAAGCGAAATCCAACCATTTTCGAACGCGATCTCTTCCAGGCAGGCAATCATCACTCCCTGCCGCTCCTGAAGCGCGTGGACGAACTCACTCGCCTGAAGCATTGCCTCCGGCGTGCCCGTATCGAGCCACGCGTATCCCGGTCCCAGCGTAAAACAGGCGAGCGCTCTATTCCGCAGAAAGTGATTGTTGACGTCTGTAATCTCCAGTTCCCCGCGCGGCGAAGGATCCAGATTGCGGGCGACTTCGACGGCTTCGTTGGAGTATTTATAGAGGCCTGTTACGGCTAAGTTGGACTCCGGGCTGCTGGGCTTTTCGACGATGCGCGCCGGGCAGCCGTTTTCAAACGAAATAACGCCGTACCGTTCGGGATCGCGAACCGGATGCGCAAAAACGATCGCGCGGCTCTCGCCTTCGACCGACGCCGATAGCTTCTCCGCAAGGCTCGGCCCATGGAAGAGGTTGTCTCCCAAAATGAGAACCACTTCGTCCCCGCTGAGGAAATCTTCCGCCAGGATCAGGGCTTCCGCAATCCCGCGAGGCGCGTCCTGAGTTACGTATACCAGCTCGATGCCCCAATGGCTGCCTGTGCCCAAGAGGTCTTTGAAACTCTGCTGTTGCTGGGTATCGGTGATGACCATGATCTCACGGATGCCGGCCTGCATGAGCGTGGCCAGGGGATAGTAGATCATCGGTTTATCATACACAGGCAGAAGCTGCTTCGAAATTGGAAGCGTAAGCGGATAGAGGCGCGAGCCTTTGCCTCCCGCGAGGACGATGCCTTTCATTGGGCGGCCTCGCGGTTAGACGATGGACGATGGACGATGGACGATGGAGGAGACGATGGACGATGGACGATGGACGATGGAGGCTGTCCAATCGTCCATCGTCCATCGTCTATCGTCTTCGTCATAAACTTCAGCACCCAAAGCCTCATCAAAGCTTGAACTCGCTTTC
>JBGPOG010000520.1:0-3503 GCA_041487935.1 Chthonomonadia bacterium
ATCCCGGAAATAGTCGCGCAGCCACCCATTGAATTTCTTGCCCCTTCGCGCATAGACCTCGAGCCGCAGCATTTCCGCATCTTCCGCAAACAGGCCGATCAGGTCCGATTCCATCAAAGGACGTTCGGTGAGCTCCTCGTGTAGCCGGCGCTCCGAACGCAATATGGCGGCAACCTTCCGATGGATTGTGAACCCTCTCCGCCCTCCCCGCAACCAACGAACTAGACGCACACTTGAGGAGGGCATTCCTATGAACAGATCCCGGATCTCGATACTTGGCGGATTGGCGCTGATCGCCGGCTTGGCTGCCTGGGCGGCAATACGCGGCCAGAAGCCGGCTTATGCCGCACAGACCGGCGCCACGCCCGGACAGCTCACAATCGTGGACAAGAAGGGCAACACGGTGGGCCTCTGCGCTTTGAAGCACACGGACGTTTTGGCGGACATTGCGGGGTACGTCTCGCGAGTGACCGTAACGCAAGAGTTCAGCAACCCGTCCACGACGCCGGCGGAGGCGGTCTACACCTTCCCGCTGCCGGGGGATGCTGCGGTAGACGACATGACGATGGTCATCGGCAAGCGGATCGTTCGCGGGCAGATCATGAAGCGCGAAGAGGCGAGAGAGGTGTATGAGGCCGCGAAAAACGCCGGCCAGGCCGCCTCATTGCTGGACCAGGAGCGCCCGAACATCTTCACGCAGTCGGTCGCCAACATCATGCCCGGCGAAAATGTGAAGATCGTCATCAGCTACGTCAACCTGCTCAAGTATCAGGAAGGCAAGTACGAGTTTGTTTTCCCCATGGTTGTCGGGCCGCGTTTCGTTCCGACCGGCGGATACACATCTCCCGGCAAGCGCGGCGAACCGAGCGCGCAGCAGTCTCCGGACGTAGATCCCGGCAAGACGCCTGTGGTCCTCGACTCACACAAGATCACCCCGCCGATCACTCCTCAAAGTACGCGAGCGGGGCATGATATCTCGGTCCGCGTGAACCTGGATGCGGGAATTCCGATTCAGCAGGTCGCATCAACGCTTCACGCGGTTACGATCCGGCGGATAGGCCGCACACGCGCCGAGATCAGTCTGAAGGACCAGGCTACACTCCCAAACAAAGATTTCATCCTCAAGTACACGGCGGCCGGTTCGGAAATACAGTCCGGCATCCTCACGCACGCGCTGCTGCAGGGAGGCGTCGCGGGACGGCTCGAAGAGGCACGGATGACGAACGGCTACTTTACGCTGATCCTCCAGCCGCCCGCCGCGCCCCCGCAGCAAATGGTTTCTTCGAAGGAGATGGTTTTCGTCATCGACCAGACCGGTTCCCAATCCGGCTGGCCGATCGCTAAAGCGAAAGAGACGATGCGCTACTGCATCAAGAATATGAACCCGGGCGATACGTTTCAGCTCCTGGCGTTCAACACGAGCGTCTATCCTTGCTTCGATGCACCCGTTCCGGCCAATCAAGAGACTGTGGCAAAGGCGCTCAAATTCCTCGAACCGATCGAAGGCAACGGCGGCACGGATATTCTCAAAGCGGTTGATTATGCCCTAAGAATCCCGGATGACCCCGAGCGCCTGCGCATCATCTGCTACATGACCGACGGGTATGTCGGCAACGACGTGCAGATCATCGACTACGTCAAGAAGTACCGGGGTCGCGCGAGGATGTTCCCGTTCGGCATCGGCAACTCCGTCAACCGGTTTTTGATCGACGGCATGGCGAGGGAAGGCAGGGGCGCCGCGGAATACGTGACCATCGACATGAACGCTGGCGCCGTGATGGGCACGTCTCGAGAGCTTACCGGCAAAGCGCTGGCGGACGCGAAAGATGTCGCAGCCCGGTTCTACCAACGCATTGCGTCACCCGTCTTGCTGGATCCCCAAATCGAATGGAACGGCCTGCCGGTCGAGGATGTATATCCGAAGAACATCCCAGACGTGTTCAGCTCGGGCCCAATCATCGTCAAGGGGCGTTACACTCATGGCGCGGAAGGGGACGTCACCATCCGCGGCATCCTTCGCGGCAAGCCCTGGAGCCAGACCATCCACGTGCAGCTCCCAGCGCTCAAGCAGGACGCTGCCGCGATCCAAACCCTCTGGGCGAGGGATAAGATCGAAGACTTGCAGAGCCAGGACTGGCTCGGAGCACAGTTGGGCAAGCCCGATCCGGCGATCAAGGACCAGATCGTCAACACGGCGCTGGAGCACCGGCTGATGAGCCAGTACACCTCATTCGTGGCGGTGGAAGAGAAGGTGGTCAACATCGGCGGCAAGCAGCGGACGGTCGACGTGCCCGTAGAAATGCCGGAAGGCGTCTCCTATGGCGGCATCTTTGGCGAGTCGGAGAAGGAAGTTAAGCTTGGCCGGGCGGTGCAATTTGGTATGAACCGTGGCCTTAGCACTAGCTTTGCTGCCGGCAGCAATCTCTACTGGCTCCAGACGAACGCACGCGCGGAATCAGCTCCGCTCGGCGGCGGAGGCGCCGGTGGCGGTTTGGCCGTTCGGGCACTCTCGTCTCCCGCTCCAATGGCAAAGTTGAAGGCCGAAGCGCTCAAGCCGTCCAGCAGTGTTAACGGTGTCCTGGGCCAAGCCGCCGTCATGTTGGATGAAGCAAAGGCGGTGGATAGGCTCTCGGAAATCGATAGTTACGGGTTAATGCGCGGGAACAAGGATGCCATCAAACGGCTGGGTCAGTTGAAGCCGGAGGAACGGAAGACCGTATTACGCCGGATCAAGCTCGCGGAAGTGTTGCAGACGCTCGCCGAGAAGGTCAAGAAAGAAGGCAAGAGCGGCAACCTGGACAAGCCCGGGCTACCAAAGGTCGAGAACGGAATCGTTGAGGTTCAGATCTGGCTGAACGACCTTCCGCCGGACGGCATTGCAAAGCTCAAGGCAATCCTGTCCAAGATCACGGCGACGTTAATTCCGAACAAGCTGGTGCTGGTCACAGTTAACGTCGACAAGCTCGACGCGCTGATCGAGCTGCCGTTTGTTCGGAAGATTGAGCTGCCGAAGATCAAATAACAGCACGACAAAAGAGATCATGCCCGCCCGCCAAAATGTTGATTCGGCGGGCGGGCAGCTTTTTATCTGGCGAAAGGTGAAGCTTGGTTCTCATTCCGTAGCGATCGCTCGCTTGCGACTGTACGAGTGTGTTATACTCCTGGTAGTAACGGAATAATCCTAAGAGCGACGTAATTGCAGAATTCAATCGATTGCGCATAACCCGTCATCCTGAACGAAGTGAAGGATCTCCGGCGTGACGCTGAGATCCTTCACTACCTTCAGGATGACTGCCCCAGGTACGTTGTCAAGGAGACTGAGCTGTCTCGCTGCCAGGCACTCGACATTATGCGTGCAGACTTGCACAAGGCCGGAGGTGACAGCGGTGCCTTACTCCGATCTGTGATCGCGCAGGTAGTCCCCCGCGATCTCATGCGCGGGAGCACGGAATTGGCCCCAATCGCGCCAGCGGCCCTCGATGCTCACTAGATGGTGCGCGATC
>JBGPOG010000521.1:0-3501 GCA_041487935.1 Chthonomonadia bacterium
CCGCGTCCGGTCCAGCAGCGTCCGCCGAGACGATCCGAAGCTTCGTAGACCTTTGCCAAATACCCCGCCTGTTTGAGGCGATAGGCACACGTGAGGCCCGCGAGGCCCGCGCCGACAATCGCGATTCGGGGGGCGGTCGCGGCCCGCGAACTCGTTGATGCGGTTCCGAGCGCCAACGCTGCGCCGGCAGTCGCGGACTGCTTGAGGAAGTCGCGTCGCGTTAGCCGGTCGCTGCTGAACACCATAGACTCGCGTAGCGGGGGGGTCTCGTTTCTCCCGTTACGGGCGACCTGGACGACCGCGTCACACAGCCTATTCGCCAACGGAGTTCGCGGCATAGAATTATCTCCTGATCCGTTTTATCTGGAACCAACGTATCTCAGATGAAAGGCAACGTACATTGGGTTCCATATTGTCCTTCGCCACATTCAGCCCATCACGTTCCCATTCCTCCTAGCATCACTGCCGGAAAGTGTCCGATCAGAAGGACTCTTCTTGCTTTTTCAGGATTTGAGAGGGCTTCCGGCTTGAGTGTGGTTGGATCATCGGCGCTCCGACAAGGTCGTGAATCCTCCGAAAAGGAATTTCTCCTCGCCCGATGAACCTCTGCTGTGTCTGGCGGCTCAGTTCTTATGAGGCGGCGGAACACAGGAGCGGAATCGTTGCGCGACAGGGCTTGGGCCAACCGAATACTGCAGGGAGACAAGGCGGCAGGCGAGCGGCTGGTTACGGCGAACTACCAGCGCGTCTACGGACTGCTGCGCTCGCTTACATCCAACCGCGAAGTCGCCGAGGATCTGACTCAGCAGACGTTCACCCGCGCCTGGCAAGCTCTCCCTAGCTTTCGCGGGAAAGCGCGCCTCTCGACGTGGCTCTCCCGCATCGCGTACCACGAATACACACACTGGCGCAGGGACCGGCGCGAATTTGCGGGGCTTCGGGATGCGGAGCAGTTGCCCGACCTGAAAGCCGCGGCCGGTCTGCGTACCGTTCTGTTTGCTCGCGCCCTCGAGCATCTTTCTGACGAGCTGCGCGAGACGTTCCTCCTCCATTACGAACGGGAATTCAACGTCAGTGAGATTGCCGTGTTGCTGGACATTCCCCCAGGCACGGTGAAGTCGCGCCTCTTTACCGCGCGGAACCGGCTTAGAGAGCTGCTCTCGGAAACGGCTCCTGACTCGCCATCCATCCCTTTGGAGACGGTCAAAGCGCCTATCAAGAACACCGCTCTTCTGATCGCAGAGGAGAAGCCACTATGATCTGCAATCATCCATTGAAGCGGCCATGGCCGGTATCGCTATTGCACCTGACTATTTGCAAGCAGTGCCGGAAGTGGCGGCGCGCGGATAGGCTCATCGCCTTCGCGCTGGCGTGCCGCAAGGCTGACCGCGCATCGTATGACGGGCTGGAGAAAACGCTCGGCGCCCTCGATCTCCCGCATTCGATGCCGCGACCGCGCCGAGCCCAGATGAGATCCTTCGTCCGCCGCACCAGACGTCCGGCAGCAATCGTATTCGGTGGTGTCGCGGCCCTCGGGTTTGGATACACTCGATACATCGATATCGATCCGAAGGTCGTGATTCCATCGAACGTTCTTCATGGTCCGAACGCATATGACGATTTTCAGCGTGCAGCCGGACTCTTGCGCGAAGATAAGATGATCGGCGAGATGTTGACACCGCCGAAACCGAAAAGTGCACAAACAAACCCGTCTTCTCCCGGAATGGGAATGATGAGTGGAGGGGAAACCGGCTCCGCCTCTGCCGCATCGATGGGTTCGTCGCCCGAGCAGCGCGTTTACACGCTCGCTGAGAAGGAAGATGTTCTTAAGCAGAATGCGGACGCGCTAAGAACCGTTCGGCTGGGGTTCACGCACCCATATCTCGCGCCGCCCTTGCGATCGCTCGAAGCAAACGTACGATATATGTCAAGATATCGTTCACTTAGCCGGCTTCTCAGCCTGGAATCCGAGACGGCCGCAGCGCGAGGCGATTGGAAGCGCGCGGTAGCCAGCGGCCTGGATGCAGTCGAGTTGGGGTTGAAAGTCCAGTACTCCAGCACGATCTTCGGCAAGCTGACGGGAATTGCTTGCGAGTCTATTGGACTGGCAGCCATCTGGAAGGCCGTCCCTCACCTCTCCGCGAAGGATGCTCGCGCGGCGGCAAATAGGCTGGAGACCCTAACGGCAGCAAAGCCTTCTACAGCGTCAACGATGTCGGAAGAAAAACTCTTCGTCCTCTCGGAGTTGTTGGAGATCATGCACAAGCCGGGGTGGCGTACCAACCCTGGCGCGTGGAGTTCGAACATTCCCGGTCCTGTCCTTTTTGTCTCGCTGCTGCCGTACAGCAAAGCCCGACTTGTGCGGTTGGCGGAGAAGCGGCTGGATAAAGTTATCGCGGATGCGGGCCGTCCGTATTCGCGGTCCGATGACAATGATGAGACCAATGGGTCTGACGAACCGCCATTCATCCGCGACCTGGTTCCCACAGCAGCAGGCTTACGGTTTAAGGACGGTGTCGATGATACGGAGAACGGGCTGCTCGCCGCGACGTTAGCCCTGCAAGCCTATAAGCTAGAGCACGGAACCTACCCAGCCGGGCTGGGCGCGCTGTTGGACGGATATCTCAAAACAGTTCCGCGCGATCCGTTCTCCCCGAAGAACGGACTTCGCTACCTGCTGACAAAAGTGGGTTATACTCTCTATGGGGTCGGTCCGGACGTAATGGACGGCGGAGGCAAATCCATTGCCCGAAAATATGATGGCGGCTCCACAAACTACACCGTCCAGCAAGACAGCAGCGGAGATATCGTTGCCGGAATTAACAAATGACGGTCTGGCCGAGACCTAAATGCGTCCGAGTCGAGCGTGAAGCTTGAGGACCGTGATTTGAGCCACAGGAGTAGGGCGAACGGCAAGGAAATTGTAAAGCAAGCGGGCGTTAATAGACCCACCAAAACGCCGGCCTCGAATGCGCCTGCTCAAAAGAAGATCCGGCATACCGTTGAAGATATTGTCCGCCTGCTCGAGAAGAAAGGGCTGCCAAACCAGCGAGGTGGAGTGGTAGTATGGGCATGGGTCCTGGCTACGCCAATCCTTTGGATCACTACCTTCTTGCTATGGCTCAACAGCTCTGGGGGCTGGCTCTTCGCCTGCTTGTTTGCGCTAATGACCGGACGGGCGGTTTCGAAACGGTCCAAGGATGCCTCAAACGCGAGAGCCGCACTCCTTCTTCCCGAGTTGGACAAGGATTGGCTCGAGGCTCTCATCGACGGACTGGCCTACCCCAGCGAGATCGTTCAAGCGATTTGCCGATTGCGGCTTACCACAATCCTCCCGACGCTGAACCACGGAGCCGGTGAAACCGTTTCGAGCGAGCGGCGGACCCTGCTTTTCGACCAACTGTCGATTTGGAATGCTCACTTCCATCCGGACTTCCTGATCGCGGTCCTCCAATTCGGCACCGAACTGGCGGATGAACAGGCTCTGACAACCATCGACCG
>JBGPOG010000522.1:0-3485 GCA_041487935.1 Chthonomonadia bacterium
ACCAGCCCGGAACCAGGCACGACCATTGCATGGACGTGCGGTGAAACGTGATGCCGCGCTACGATGCACGCGGCGGCGCGCAGGTCCTCGATCCGGCCATTCGTGCAGGAACCGATGAAAACCTTATCGATCGAGACTTGTTGCAGGGGTATCCCCGGGCGGAGTCCCATGTACTCCAGGGAGCGCTCGGTCGAGCGGCGGTCTACCGGGTCTTCGAAATCCTCCGGATCGGGAACGCGGCCTGTGATCGGCGCGACCTGTCCTGGGTTCGTTCCCCAGGTGACGTAGGGGACCAGCTCCTCGGCGTGCAACTCGACGAGCGTGTCGTAGGTTGCACCGGTGTCTGTTGGCAGGCTCCGCCATTCGTCCAACGCCTGCTCCCATTCGGAGTTCTTCGGGGCAAAGGGACGGCCTTCTATGTACGCAAACGTCTTGTCATCGGGCGCGATCATCCCCGCCCGAGCACCGGCCTCGATCGACATATTGCAGACGGTCATCCGGCCTTCCATGCTGAGGCTTCGGATGACCTCGCCCGTGTATTCGACCGCATAACCCGTCGCGCCGGCCGTGCCGATCTTGCCGATGATCGCCAGAATGACGTCCTTGGCCGTGACTCCAAGTGGGAGCGAGCCGTCGACGCGAACCTCCATCGTCTTCGGTTTCGACTGCTGCAGGCATTGCGTGGCGAGGACGTGCTCGACCTCCGACGTACCAATCCCAAATGCCAGCGCGCCGAACGCGCCGTGCGTGGAGGTATGGCTGTCGCCGCAGACGATGGTCATTCCCGGCTGCGTCAGCCCCAGCTCCGGCCCGATCACATGGACGATGCCCTGCCTCGGGCTGTGGATTCCGTACAGCTCGATCCCGAACTCCTTGCAGTTTGCCTCCAGCACCTCCATCTGCTTCTTTGAGATGGGGTCTTTGATGGGCAGGCTGCGGTCTGTTGTAGGGACATTGTGGTCTTCCGTGGCGAGCGTAAGGTCCGGCCGGCGGACGTTGCGCCCGCTCATCCGCAGCCCGTCGAACGCCTGCGCCGAGGTCACCTCGTGTACCAGGTGCAGATCGATATAGAGAATTGCCGGTTTACCCTCTTCCGCATGGACGACATGGGCATCCCAGATTTTCTCGAACATGGTTTTGGGATTCATCTTCGCTTCCGTCATGAATTGATATCGCGCCAGTTCGCTGCTGTCACGAACTGATTCAAATGCTCTACGTTCGTTGTAGCAATAACGACGTCCGTCTCACCGAGCGTTAGCGCTTGGGCTGCCAAAATCACGTCGCCATCTAGTGCCTGCGGATCTGCAGTGGGCGTACCGCGATTTCGCGCTTCGGCCCACAATTCGGCCGCTTTGCGCATCGCGGCAGTAGTGATTGGCAGATACTCCAGCGTTGAGGTGACCGTTTCCAACCGCCGTAATCCGCGTGCCTTTCGCGCCCGAAGCAGCTCACGCCTCAATTCGTAATCAACGATCTCAGGGACAATGACACGAGCGTCAGCGGCTAGCACCGAACGTAGCCACTGATTGCAAGAATCTGCCTCTGCCGACGGCTTTGGGTTTGTCGCCAGTCCCAACGGGCCTGAGTCAAGCACAATCACGCGGCTCATGGAAACAGTTTCCGGTAGGACAGCCGATCTTCATCAAGCACGCGTTTGAGGTATTCCCAGGTCTCTCGCTGCTCCTCTTCATCGCCGTCGTCATATACCTCTTCCAGCGCTCGAATGGCCGCCACGTTCCGCGCGGGCGGCAGTAGTTTACGCACGGCGTTTAGAACCAGGTCTTCGGCGGGCACGCCTTGCCGCTCTGCCTCGTTTCTCAAGCGGGTTTCTTCCTCTTGTGTCAGATTTACTGTTATTGCCATATTGACGCTCCCTATCAATCAAGCCACATGGTCCGGCCGCTCCAGACTAATCGCCGAGCCATTTCTCCAGCCTTTGCTTCACGTCTTCGTGTTCCAAGACACGTCCCTGTTCAATGTCCTCTACGGCCCGGCTGATCTTCTCCCGTACGTAGATATGGTACTGGATGTCTTCGAAGGTTGAGTCCTCTGGAAGTTTATCCAAAATCCTCCGCACTGCTTCTTTGGCACTCATAATCTCTCCAAATATCATTGAAACAGCTTCCGATATGACAGCCGGTCTTCATCCAGGGTCCTCCGTAAGAACTCACCGGTCTCCCGCTGATCTTCCGCGTCATCGGGATCTAGCATTATGCTATCCAGCCGAGCAAGACGTGCCTGAATATCATCAGGAGTCGGTGGTATCAAGGTCTTGACCGCCTGAGACACCAACTCCTCCGGCGGCAATCCCTGTTTAGCTGCCTCCTGGCGCAGGCGCGTCTCTTCTTCCGATGTCAAGCTTAGTGTAATCGTCATATTCGCTGCCCCTCCTTGTACTCCCAACATCTCCCATTATTGTACCGGCTATTCGCCGCACCGAAGATTATGAGAATTCGCACATTGAGCTTGAAGCGCCGTCCCGGCTCGGTCATCAGGCCGCAAACCGGTTATGTGCGACGGTAGGCAGACTGGAATTACGATTTTGTCGAAGGCAACGTCACAGTACGTCGAAGACTTCATGCATGATGGGCAATCACGGAGACTGCGATGAAACGATGGGTTTCTGAGGTCGGCGCGTTCGCCGGCTATGTCTTGTTCTTCCTGCTAGCCTGGTCGATCGCATCTCCCATTCTGCTGATCCTGCAGCGACTCAGAGTTGATGCTGAGCATTCAAAGGCTCCCCTTCTCATTTCAATCACCCTCCAAGGTCTGTGCTATACCTTGATGGTCGCAACACTTATGGCCGCTACGATAGCGGCGCTCATCGGCGTCTTAAACGTTGCACAGATCCGAGCGAAACGAAACGAGGGAACATCCGTGCCACATCAGCCGCCTTCGTAATTGACTCAATCGAAGGAGACTCGTAATGAACAGACAAACAGGACGCTGGTCACAGGAAGTGACCGAGAAGAGCAGCGCGCTCGACCTCGAGGCGGGCGTCTTCACCTGGGAAGACCCAAAACGGATCGCAAACTCGCTCAAGCGGTCTGCTGAGGAGAGCACTCGCCGGAAAAGCGATCCGTTCCGCTCTGCCATGTCGATGCTCACGTTCTACATCAACCGGGCAGGAAAGGGGCTTTCGAAGGAGCGCCGGAAACGCCTCGAAGACGCAAAGGACGAGCTCAGGAAACTATATGGACGGCCGAGCCGCGCCGCACATTGAGGAGATCTCTGGTTTGATGAGTCGCTGCTACCCTCCAGCAGACGGAGGGGAATACTAAGAGTTGTGGGTGAGGACTGCGGTATTGTGCCCAAGTACCTAGTAGTTCGTTCTTAAAATAACGTATCAATAGGAGTATGATTAGATTAGCACCTCGTCCATCTTGTAATACCATCGGAACACAAACGTCGCAGCGTTGACTTCGACAAGATATTTTTAGATCCTGCTGACTAACTCGGCTTTTGTCTTGACGCGGTTGCATCGG
>JBGPOG010000523.1:0-3483 GCA_041487935.1 Chthonomonadia bacterium
CGCGAGTTTACTCGCCAGGCGACGTAAGCGACGTAAGTAAACAATACTCCACGAAGGTGGACTTCGCCATGAGTAGCCGTAAGTTTACTCGCCAGGCGACGTAAGCGACGTAAGTAAACAATACTCCACGAAGGCGGACTTCGCCATGAGTAGCCGCGAGTTTATTCGCCAGGCGACGTAAGCGACGTAAGTAAACAATATTGTCTCTAGCCTGACTTATTCATGAACCTGCCGGAATGCGGGCGGGACGCCCGCGCTCCAGTGGCAGATGAGTAATCCGGTCTAGAACAGCAAAAACCGAATAAGCATCAAGCCAATATCGAGCAGCCCGTTGTTCTGCTTCCTGTGCTCGGGAATCTGGACGACGTCTCCCGCCTGGAGCGGTGGATCCGGCATCTCGCCACGTGAAATCTTTCCAAAGTCGATCGTAATTGGCTGCGACTTTGTGGGATCGCTAAGAGCGTTTCGGGAGATAACAACACGCCCACGGTCGGCGTTGGGCTTCAGGCCGCCCGCGTCCATGATCGCCTGGCTCAGCGTAACGGGCTTCTTGAATTCGAAGGTCTGCGGGGATGGCACAGCCCCCATGACGGCATACCTCAGACCTGAGTCTTTGCGCATGACGAAGAGCACGTCGTCCGGATTGAGCTTCAGATTGTCGGTCGGCTCTCCTTTGAGAGCCCGTGTGAGATTGATATTGGTGTAGCTGTTGTCCTTCGGGCGGCGCAGAATAAGCTGGTCCCGGTCGGCGGCGGGGCTCAGAATAGCAGAATCCAACGCATCCTTTATCACCATGCCCTTTTTGTAAGGGATTGCGCCCGGTTTCGTGACCTCTCCCAGAACCATTACCGTTTGAGGAACGGGGGGCGCCGTCGCGAGGCTAACGAGAATAGAATCGCCGTTTTCGAGCGGAGGATCGTTGAATCGGTCGTCTGATGCGCTTGACGCAGCCAGGACCCTTGCGAAATCGGCCCGCACGATCGATGACGACCCGCGCCCGTCCTGCCGGCGGATAAGAACGGCGCGCAGATCTGCGGATGGAAAATAGCCCGTCTCGACGAGCAGATCAGACAGTCGAGCGCCGTCCGGAAGCGTGATAATGCCGCTCCTGAACACCGCTCCATTGATGAAGACCTGGAATCGCGGTATCTGGGCTATGCCGACTTTCACTTCAGGCGGGATCGCGAAATACTCCTTAATCGACTTCAAAATCCGTTGGCGGGCCTCTTCGGCGGTCAGCCCCTTTAGCGGCAGTTTTTCCATCGGCTTCAAGCCGAGCGTGAATTCGAGGCGGCCTTCCTTATCGAGAGGAAACTGCCCGCAGAGCTCGCGCTCATCGACTCCCGCCACGGAGACGCTCATTGCAATCTGATAGCCGGGCCCCAGCTTCGTACCGGGCTTAGCCGCGGGATCAAGCATCCCGATGTCCCCCCGAGAGCTCGTCGCGAGAGTTAGTAGGGCCAAGGTGGCGATTGCCAGGACTTGTAATCGATGCTTCATGCCAACGATCCGGAAATTGCAGGCAGACGGCGCCTCGAGTCATGAAACCGCAACGGCGCAATAAGATTATTGGTTCTCCCACCGTAACTGGATATGGCCGCGCCCAATGGGCTAATCGAACAACTAAACGGACGGACGAGGCCGTGGCGTGGTTCCACGCCTACGTGAGGCGTTTATTTCGCTTTCGCCTCGCCCGCCAAGACCAATAGGCTTTCATATCGCCGTCGCTGGACCGAACCGGAATCGACCGCGGCTTTGATGGCGCAGCCCGGCTCGGACTCATGGCGGCAATCGTCGAATTTGCAGTTTCCCACATGCGCGCGAAGCTCCGGAAAGCATTCCACGAGCTCGTCGAAACCCAGCTCTAAGAGCTCGAGGTTGCGCAATCCGGGAGTATCCGCCACCCAGCCTCCAAATAGAAGCGGTATGAGCTGGGAAGAAGTGGTTGTGTGCTTTCCCTTGAATGTAACGTACCCGATATCGCTGGTCTGGAGGTTCAATCCCGGCTGAACGCAATTCAAGAGACTGGATTTGCCGACTCCGGACGGGCCGACGAATGCGGATATCTTGTCTTTGAGCGCGTCGCGAAGAGGGTCCACGCCATGCTCGTCACGGGCGCTCGTTGTGATGATCTTGTAGCCAAGATCCGAAATAGGTTCGATCAAACGATTGAGGTCATCGACATCGATCAGGTCGTGTTTATTGAGCACGATCACCGGCTCGATATCTGCCGCTTCCGCCGCTACAAGGAACCGGTCAAGCTTCCATGGATCGAGCCTGGGTTCAGCGCATGCGAAAACAATCATCAACTGGTCCAGATTGCTGACGACCGTTTGCTCCCGTCCGCGAAATCCCTGGCGCGCAAAGCGGGAGCGTCGCGGCAGAATCTCTTCGATGACCCCGGAGCCTCGCTGGGTCTCGGCGAATCGAACGTTATCGCCGACGGCGATGGCATCTGCCACGTGAGGGTGCTTTGCCCGCGTGACTCGGCGAGAATTGCTCAGACTGATTGAGTACTCGAAATGCTTCTTGAGGTTTCCGCGCAGGCGGCAGTGGACCAGATGTCCGTTCGCCTGTACGGTATACATGCCGTTTCCGGCACGAATGACGATTCCTTCCGTAAGTGTCAACTCGTTTCCTCCAGATTTGACGGCCGTGCGAGGGCAAACCTGCCGGCCATTGAAAGGAAGACCGAGTAAACCGTATGGAACGAAGGGACAGTCATTCCAGCGGAAGGGGTCAGCTTCGGAGAGCAGGCGAGCAAGCCGCACGGATAGCACATATAACAGATTTTCCCGCTAAGGCGCTTCTCAAGGTTTTCATGTGGCCGCTCACCTCCTTTATGGACATTGCGTTGATTATTCCAGGGTCAGTTTATCGACCGGCGCCACGATTGTCAAGCGAAGATTTCGTTGAGGCGAAGATTCTATTGGGTCGCCGTTCAGTTTGAAATGGGGAGGTCAAAGTTAATCCGAAATGCGACTAGGACGATTCCTTGGAATTTTCCCGTGCAAGGATTTTTGTCTTCTTGATGCGTTCGACAGCTCGAATGCCTGCGGCAGCGATGAAGGCAGTTGCGAGTGGGGCGAATATCCAAGGTGCAAGCGCTTTAGCTACATCCGAGTGACCGCTAAGGGTGAATAGTATTCCCACGCCGAACGCGACGCCAATCCAGACATTTCACGACCTTAGCCCAAGCTTGGAGTTTTGGATTTCGTGATTAACCGCAATTTTTTCAATTTCATGACGGTGAGTGACTTGAGCTTCCACAAGTGCGATCTCTCGTTCGCGTAAATCGAGAAGTTTTTCAGCAGAACCAACGACGAGTTGATTCCACGCCTGTGCCTCCTGGACGCTCGGACCCGCGCTACGGAAGAATTCTATGCTGGCATGAATCGCAGAAATGCTGGCGGTAACGTTTGGGGGCGGTGTATCCGGAGAGTATTGCTGAACGGTTGGCAGACCGGCTGCCTGCTGGAGTGC
>JBGPOG010000524.1:0-3479 GCA_041487935.1 Chthonomonadia bacterium
AATTGCGTCATCCCGAACCGTCGGCAATTGCGTCATCCCGAACCGTCGGCAATTGCGTCATCCCGAACCGTCGGCAATTGCGTCATCCCGAACCGTCGTTGTGAGGGACCTGCTTTTGGCGTTTGTCCTTAGGAGGTGGCCGCGGCCGTCATTCCGAACAAAGTGAGGAATCCCGTACAGACTAACGCTCAGGACTTGTGAACTAGTACATCGGCGCTATAGGAGATTCGCATGGTCGATCAGACTATCCATCAGATGTTTCGTCAGACTGTGGAACGATTTGGCGATCGTAAAGCGCTGGGATCCCGACAGGACGGAGCCTATCATTTCTATACCTACACGGAGGTGTGGGCTCGCGTCAGCGCGTTTCGCCGAGGGCTTTGGGCGCTGGGAATGAGGAAGGGCGATCGAATCGCCATCCTCTCGGAAAACCGGGCGGAATGGGCGATCGCAGACCTTGCCGCGCAGAGCATGGGAGTTGTAACGGTACCGATCTACTCGACCCTTCCTGCGGCTCAAGTCCAGTACCTAGTGGGCGACTCCGCCGCTCGAATCCTCATCGCATCTGACAAGAAACAGCTCGCCAAGGCCGTGGAGATCCTTCCGAACGTGCGGACGCTCGAGTATGTCGTCGCGATAGAAGACCCTCAAAAGTCGCTCGCTTCGTTGAAGATCGAGCTTCCGGAAGAGCAAGCTGCGCGGGTCTTAGCCTTTGAAGAGATCATTCAAAAAGGTGAAACGACGGACCTCCGCGACGACGAGATCGATGCTGTAGCTGCCTCCATGTCGCCGGACGACGTGGCCACTTTGATCTACACCTCCGGCACTACCGGCGATCCAAAGGGTGCAATGCTGACGCACCGCAATCTGCTCCACACGGGATATGCCGTGCGGGAGATCACGCGAATCGACGAAAACGACGTTTTCTTGTCCTTCTTGCCGCTATGCCACATCATCGAGCGCACCGGGGGCCACTATCTGCCGCTTTCCGTGGGCGCACAGATCGTCTACAGCGACGGCGTTTTCGCCATAGGAAATGAGATCGGCGAAGTTAAGCCCACGGTCTTCCTATGCGTTCCCCGGCTCTTCGAGAATATGCAGGAGAAGGTCGCGGAGCAGACAGCCAAGCTGCCGGACCGGCAAAGAAAGGTGTTGCAATGGGCCATCACGGTCGGCGAGGAATGCGTCCGGAAGCAAACGGACCGTCGACCGATCGGACCGATTCTCGCCATCAAGCGAGCGATTGCAGACAAACTTGTGCTGAGCAAGCTCCGCGACAAAGTGAGCGGCGGACGATTACGCTTCTTTGTCTCCGGCGGCGCGCCGCTTAATCCAAATACGTTTCTTTTCTTCCAGGCTCTAGGAGTTCACATCCTCGAGGGCTATGGCCTTACGGAACTGCCGGTGATCTGCTTGAATAGACCAGGACAGGAAAGACTTGGAACCGTCGGGCAGCCGCTGCCACAGCTCGATGTCAAGATCGCTGCGGACGGAGAGATACTTGCTCGCGGTCCCGGCTTGATGCGGGGGTATTTCGGTAAACCTGAGGCGACAGCGGACGCGATTGATTCCGACGGCTGGTGCCATACGGGAGACATCGGCGAGCTGAGCGCAGACGGCTATCTCAAGATTACGGACCGCAAGAAGGACATCATCGTCCTTGCAAACGGCAAGAACGTGGCCCCGCAGCCCATCGAAGCTCACCTTAAGGAGAGCCTGTTTATCTCAGAGATTGTACTAATCGGCGATAAATCGAGCGCAATAGTCGCCATCATCGTTCCCGCCTTCGACAAACTAAAGGCGTGGGCTAAGGACCACGAGCTGGGATTGAACGACTTTGCGGCTCTCATGACGCGCGCCGAGACTCGGAAGCTTTACAAAGATGAGCTGGACCGCCTCTCCATACGGCTGGCCGACTTCGAGCGCGTCAAGCGCTTCACCCTTGTGGACAAGCCTTTCACCATCGAGACGGGCGAGCTGACCCCCACCCTCAAGGTCAAACGGAAGTTTATTGCCCAGAAGTACGCCGGTCTGATCGAGCAATTGGTGAGGTAAGGTATCGCCCCAATATACGTGATGCCCGAATTTGTAGGCTTTGCCCGCCGGCATGGATTGCCGGCGGGTTGTTTTACTTATGACGCAAAATTCGGGAACAATTAAGATCGGCGAGCGGTCTTCCATTCACCGCGTTTGCGCGTGTCGCTCGTGAACGCCAGCATAAAAACCATCTCCTAAACCGGTAAATTGAAGAGGTTACAGTCGAGCGATTGGAGTGTAGACTTGAAGTAGAAGGTTAATCGAGTTAGGTGATTATGCAACTTCCAATTCAATATGCGCTAAGGGAGAAGTCCCGGTTCCCTCAGGATTCGCTCGCGGAAGAACATGGGGAAGCGTTTCTCGCAGGAGCTTCATCTCCAACAAAGGATGTGGCCTTAATGGAGATCGAACCTAAAGCGGCACTCGTTATTTTAGAACAACGGGAGAACGGTGGCCTAGTGGTACGGCTGCGGGGCGTTCTCGACGATTCGACGGTCGAGATCTTTCGTCGGCAAAGCCAGGTCCTTTGCGAAGAATCCCATGCGTCGCTCGTCATCGATATGTCCGAGGTGCCCTTTGTGGATAGCGACGGCCTGGGAGCCCTCATCTATCTGCAAAAACAGCTAACCGGAAAGCGCCGCCCATTTGCTCTCGTCGGCTGCCGGGAGTCGGTCCGGTCCGTGTTGCACCTTACGCGTCTTGAGGTACTTTTGCCTTGCTTCTCAACGGTGGACGAGTTCCGGAAGTCGCAAACCGGAAGCCGATCGTTTAGCCAGAGCCGCTGATTACAACTCGACCAACTGCGCCCGCTCCATCCCCGGAATTGCTCGGATCAACGCCATTACATCGGAATGGATTGTATCGTCCACCATCAATACCATCAGCGCCCGCCCGCCCACCTTCTCGCGGCCGACGTTCATTCCCGCGATGTTGACCTTTTGATTGCCGAGCAGCGTGCCGACAGCCCCGATGATCCCGGGCCGGTCGGTATGTTGGGTGAGAATCATCGTGCCTTCCGGAACGATGTCCACGTGGTAGCCATCGATGTGCACGATTCGGACCCCGTTCACTCCGAACACGGTTCCGCAGATCGTCCGCGGTCCAGCCGGCGTGACCGCCTTGACGGTTAGCATCGCGCTATACTCCGTTGAGGTTTCGCTGCGACTCTCGGTCACCCTGATCCCTCGGGCTGCTGCAAGCACGGGGGAGTTGATGAGGTTTACCGGGTCGGAGAGCATCGGTGACAGCACTCCGGCAAGCACAGCCCTCGTTACGGGGTTCGTGGGCATACCGGTGAAGTCTCCCTGGTAGAACACCTCCACCGATTCGATCGGCTTGCCGGCGCCGTCCACGTCCCGCGCGAGCTGGGTATGGAGGCTTCCGATCTTTTCGCCCAGTACGAGGTAGGGTCGCGCGATGGCCAGCGCCTCGGCGGACAGAGC
>JBGPOG010000525.1:0-3470 GCA_041487935.1 Chthonomonadia bacterium
CAATCTCGGCCCGCTCAAACGCATCACGATGACCGCCAAGTATGCCTCTCTCACGGACCAGCATAAGAAGCAGAACGAGCTGAGCAGCGGAAAAATCGAGGGTCTGATAGGAAAACACCAGGTTTGCGCGGAGTATGGCGGTAAGCTCGAAGTGAATGGAAACGAAACAATCGCTCGAACTCTGAGCATCGTTAGCGATAGGAATGTAAAACTGCCGGTGCACTTCGACATGTTGTATAAATCGAGGAACATCAACCGCAGCGAGGTAAAACTCGTAAGGAAATACAATGCCGCTCTGAACGTTGGTAAAACGGCGAGCCTGGTCTACGCGTACAAGTCGCTCCCGGAAGACGCGGCAGGCAATCCGCAGCCGACAAAGACGGAAGTCCTGTCCATTAAAGACTCTCTTTCAAAAGACCTCAAATTCTCTCTGGATTACACGAGTTCAGACGACCTCAGCAAGATGACGATGGTCAGTAAACTCGGCGCCGCGATAAGCGGCCGCCTCGATAAGCTGACTGCGGTCGAGGTCGGAGTAAGCGTCGATAACGACGTCCAGAACGGACTGCGGCGCGAAGGCCAAACCGTCCGTCTCTCTTACGATCACCAGGTGGACGGCGACCACTTCATCACGATTGGCACCTCGTACTCCATGCGAAGCGGCGCCACCCCAAACGAGCTTCAGGCGAACGTGGACCTCAAGACGCGGTTCTGAGCCCATTTTGGATTTCAGATTTTAGATTTTGGATCGACGCGCCCACACACCCACAGACCCATACACCCATACATCCGGTTCGTCCTGCTATAATGAAGCCATCGGAGAACGCGAATGGCGGGGATTGTGCTGGCGGGGGGCAAGAGCGCCCGGATGGGGAGGGACAAGGCCCTTCTGCCGTGGGAAGGGAAGACGCTCCTGGAGCACGCTGTGGGCCAACTGGAAATAGTGTCGAACCGTGTGATTGTTGTAGCATCTAAAGCGGATCAATACAACCTGCCAGGGGTTCGCGTGGTCGGTGACAGATTTCCAGATTCTGGTCCGTTAGGAGGCATCATTACCGGCCTGCAAGAAACAAATGAGCCAAACCAGTTTCATTACGTTCTTGCTTGCGACATGCCCCAAGTCCAATTTCGTTTATTCAGCCTCTTACGCGGTTTTGCAACCTCCGAACGTGGTTTGCAGGCAGTGATTCCGGAAGCTCAAGGTCGAATCCATCCACTATGCGCAGTTTACGTGGGTTCCGCAGAGCCGATATTGCGCCAACGTTTCGAATCGGGTGAGCGGGCGGTTCACCAAGCCCTGAAATATCTACGAGTTCTCCTAGTCACCGAGGATCAATTGAAGCGCGTGGATCCAGACTTAACGAGTTTTATCAATGTGAATGCGCCGGAAGATCTCGCGCGGCTTCAGGAGGGAGCCTGACGGTAATGGCCGGCTTGACGCATCTTGATGAGCAAGGCGCCGCGCGGATGGTGGATGTCTCCGCGAAGGACGATACCCGGCGGGTGGCGGCTGCCCGCGGCAGCGTAATGCTTGCGCCGGAAACGATAGCGCTGCTCCGCAATGGTGCTTTGCCGAAGGGAGATGCGCTGGCCGCTGCGCGGATCGCCGGGATCATGGCGGCGAAGAAGACTAGCGAGCTAATTCCGCTCTGCCATCCATTGCCTATTTCGCAGGTTGGTGTAGAGCTGAAAGTGCTAGATGACAGTGTAGAGATCGAGGCGACAGTTACAGTAACCGGTAAAACAGGCGTGGAAATGGAAGCGCTGACTGCGGTCTCCGTGGCCGCACTGACGATCTACGATATGGTCAAGGCAGTGGACAAGGCGGCGATGATTACGGATATCCGATTGGAGTCCAAATCTGGGGGAAAGAGCGGGGAGTTTCGGAGGGAGCAAGAGTAGGTCAACGGCTTTATCCACAGATTTCGCAGATTGAAACAGACGTTCAAAGACGTAGCCTGAGGAGAGATGAATGCCGAGGAATTGTAATTGCGCGGGCGTGTGTGGGCCTAGCGAAGGCGGTTCGGGATTAGAGACGATCTCGTTGGTGGCGCCGCTTGGCGAGAAGAAGGACTGGGATGAGTGGATCGCCGAGCAGGGCGACCCGGCGGAAATCGCGGCGTGGAAGAAAGCGCTTCACGGTCCGTCCTCGACCCGGAAATACTCTTCCGACAAGCACACAGACGCCCGGATGCACCTGGGCGGTATCGGCACCGGCAACTTCGAGATCGGCGCGGACGGTCAGTTCACCACCTGGCAGCTTTTCAACACCCTTCGCGACGGTTACGTGCCGTTCTTCTTCGCCGTAAAGTGCGGCAAGACCGCCAAGCTCCTCCAGACGCGCGGCGGGCCGGAAGTGCCGCGCATCAAGGAGATCGAGATGACGGGCGATTACCCAATCGCCACGCTCAAGTTCATCGATCCCGATCTGCCGGTCCACGTGGAGATGGAAGCCTTCAGCCCGTTCGCACCGCTCGATTCACGGCTATCCTCTATGCCGGTGGCCTGCTTTGTCTTCAAGATCCACAACCCGACGAATGAGAAACAGACGGTTTCCCTCGCGGCAATGATGCAGAATCCCGTCGGCTACGACGCGATGGGCGTGCCGATCAGCTTTAATTCCGTCGGATTTAATGAGGTCGCGCCCAGTCTGAGCAACATCCACCCGAATTTCGGTGGCAACAAGAATGAGGTTTTCAGCGACGGCAAAGCTGCAGGTCTGATCATGTCGGCGGTTGCCGCGCCCGAACCGACATTGGACAAGCCGCTGCGAATCTTTACGAATCTGCCTGTCGCTGCATTGAACGCTCCTCCGTCGGATCGGCCGAAGAACCTTGATATCCAGCCACTCTCTCAGCTTGTCGACTCGAAGAACAAACCAGCAGGCGAAGGCACGGTTATCTGGCTGGAAGAGCCGGATGATGAAGTCACGGAGGGCGTGCTGACCGCCGCGCGAGACGTAGTCAAGGCGGGTGCAACGCTCATCTTCTCCGGCAAGAAGATGCCGCTGTTGGAAAATTACGCAAAGATCACGCAAGGCAGGCCGTTGGATAAGAGCAAGCTGCGGCCTGACATCGTTTTCGAGGACTTCGAGAGCGGCTACGGCAAGTGGAAGGTGGAGGGAACGGCCTTCGGTAAGAAGCCGGCCTCGGGGACGCTGCCAAGCCAGCAGAGAGTTTCCGGATTTCAAGGGCAAGGACTGGTTGATACGTTTCTCGGCAGCGACGAAGTGCTCGGCAAGCTGACCGGCGAAACGTTTACAATCGAGCGGAGCTACATCCGGTTCCTGATCGGCGGCGGTGGTTACCAGAAGGAGACCGCAATCCGCCTGGTTGTCGATGACAAGGTCGTCCGCTCGACCTCCGGCAAGAACGACGAGCGGCTGGAGCCTGCCCATTGGGACGTGCGCGACTTTACAGGAAGGAAGGCGCACATCGAGATCGTGGACGACGCCAAGGGCGGTTGGGGGC
>JBGPOG010000526.1:0-3465 GCA_041487935.1 Chthonomonadia bacterium
CTGGACCCTGTCATGTGCGCGCTTTTCTTCGTCTTCGCTGCATTCTTTATTCTTGGTGAGCTGCTTAATATGGTTGTTGCAGTCGTGGCGTATATTTCGGATCGCCGCGTGGCCAACTTCGGCTTTCTTGTGGAGGAGCTTAATGAACTCCTTTCGCCTCTCTTCGTTTAGCGGAGGGATATTGAGCCTCACCGCGATCCCGTCATTATTTGGTGTCAGACTGAGATCGGACTTCAGAATGCCCTTCTCGATTGCTCCCAATGCGTTTTTGTCGAACGGAGTGATAAGCAACTGCCGCGGATCCGGAACCGAGACGGATGCCACTTGCTGCAGCGGCAGCTCGGATCCATAATATAAAACGATAACGTGCTCGAGCATCGCCGGGTTGGCCCGCCCGGTCCGGATTAACGTATACTCATGGCGCGTTGCCTCCAGGCTCTTCTTCATCTTATCTTCGGCTTCGCGAATGTGATCTTCGATCATCTCCTCAACCTCCAACAATCGCAGATTGACAACTGATGAGGTAATTGCAATACTCGCCCTTGCATCGTATCCCGTCATCCTGAAAGGATCTGCTTTTGATCTTACGTGTTACGCTGAACACGACTAAAAGCAGATGCTTGCAGCATGACGGAGTTGCGCTATTTTGCAATTACCCCTAGCAATTGTCTACATCTAGTTTAGTGTCTCCGACTCGTCCTTACAATGCGAAGCAAAAAACACCCATACGGGTGGCCGTCTGGCCAGATTCCTCACAAAGGCGGTTCGGAATGACGGTCTTGCCACTTTGTCGTCTTTGTAATGACATTACTGAGACACTACGCTAGTTGCCATCTTTCTTCCGTGAAACTACCGTCCCCAACGGCTCCCCAAATACCACCCGGCGAATGTTTCCCTCGTCGGCAATGCTGAATACAACGATCGGCAGGTCATTTTCCGCACATAGGGCGAATGCGGTCATGTCCATGACTCCCAATTTGTGCTCGATGCAATAATCATAATCTAATTGATTGAACTTGACTGTGTTGGGAAACTTTCGCGGATCTTGGTTATAAATGCCATCAACATTAGTTGCCTTTAGTACCACTTCGGCTTTTATCTCTATGGCTCGGAGAACGGCGGCGGTGTCGGTGGAAAAGTATGGGTTGCCGGTGCCGGCGGCTAGGATGACGACTCGCCTTTTTTCCAGGTGGCGGATGGCTCTACGCCGGATGAACGGCTCGGCGAACGTCGCCATTGTCACGGCCGTTTGGACACGGGTGTCTACGCCAATCTTTTCCAATGCGTCTTGTAGTGCGAGCGAATTCTGGACGGTGCCCAACATGCCAATGGCATCCGCCGCTACGCGCTCCATTCCGGCGGCCGCCGCCTGAGCCCCGCGCAGTATGTTTCCGCCTCCCACGACGATGGCAACTTCAATGCCTGAATCGTGAACTTTACCGATTTCGGTTGCCAGAAATTGTATCGTAGCTGCGTCGAATCCGAATTCTTGTCCGCCGGCGAATGCCTCGCCGGAAAGCTTTACCAATACTCTTGACCAGCGAGGATCGGAGGACACTCGTGACATCTCCATATGAATTCATACTCGTACTCGTCGTCATGCTAGTAATCGGACTTTTGAACGACCGAGTACGACGACGAGTACCAGTACGATTTCTTACTCTTGTCCAACCACGAACAGTGCGAATCGCCGAACCTCGGCGCCGGATTCTGCGGCGAGCTGCGGGATCTTTTTGCTTTGATCCCGGACGTACGGCTGATCGAGAAGGCATACGCTCTCGAAAAACTTCCCAAGGCGGCCTTCCACGATCTTCGGAAGGGCGGCTTCGGGCTTGCCCTCGTTTCGCGTGAGCTCGGTCAGGACGGCCTTCTCGCGCTCGATCGCTTCGGAAGGAACTTCTTCGCGCCGGAGGTATTTAGGCTTCGTGAACGCGATGTGCATGGCGATGTTCTTGCCGACGGTTTTCTGCGCCTCGTTGCTCGGATCGCCCTTGAGTTCGACGAGCACGCCGGTCTTATTGTCGACCGCGTGGACGTACGACGCGAAGACGCTGTCCGGCGAAGCGGCGAATCGAGCCGTTCGCCGGAGGACGAGGTTCTCGCGCATCTTTGCCAGCGCTTCGTCCAGTTTCGCACGGATTGTATGTCCGTCGGTGAGCTTCAAATCCATGAGCGATGCCGCATCGTCATGCGGATGGTGCGCGGCAGCCGCAGCGATCTCTTTCGCGAGCGCCTTGAACTCGTCGTTCCGGGCGACGAAGTCGGTTTCGGAATTAAGCTCGATGAGCGACCAGGCGGCCGGTGATTCCGAAACGGCGACCACACCATCCGCGGCGGCGCGCTCGGCGCGCTTCGCCGCGCCGGCCTGGCCCTTGGCGCGCAGGATGTCGCGCGCCCGCTCGATATCGCAATCGGCCTCTGTGAGGGCCTTCTTGCACTCCATCAAGCCCGCGCCAGTCTGTTCCCGCAACTGGCTAACCATCTGGGCGGTTACTTGCATTTCACAACTCCTATGTTAGTGGTGAGTAGTGAGTAGTGAGTAGTGAGTAGTGAGTAGTGAGTAGTGAGTAGTGAGTAGTGAGTAGTGAGTAGTGAGTGGTGAGTAGTGAGTAACTCGATACTACTAACCACTAACCACTCACAACTCACTCCCCACTACGCTTCCGCGTCGGTGAACTCTTCCTCGGCTTCGTCCAGGACTTCGTCCGGTTCTTCGGCTCGGCGGGCCATGGCGGCGTATTCGTCCTCTTCTTCCACCGATACTACGATGTCCCCGGCCAGCTCCGGAGCGGCGGCGATTAGGTCTTCATCCGCCGGCTTGCCGGCAGCTTCGGCCTGGCGATCCCACTCTTCTTGCTTGATCTCGATGATGGCATCCGCAATCTTGTTGGAGATCAGCTTGATCGCGCGGATGGCGTCGTCGTTGCCGGGAATGATATAGTCCACTTCGTCGGGATCGCAATTGGTATCCACGATTGCGACGACGGGTATCTCCAGCTTGCGCGCCTCCGCCAGGGCGATCTTTTCCTTCTTCAGATCCACGATGAAGATCGCCTCGGGCAGCTTGGGCATTGTCTTGATGCCGCCCAGGTAGCGCTCCAGCTTGTTGCGTTCTTCTCGTAGGATGTTGCCTTCCTTCTTGGTGAGCTTATCCAGCGTTCCGTTCGCTTCCATCTGGTTTAGCTCTTCAAGGCGCTTGATACGGCCCAGAATGGTGCGGTAGTTGGTAAGCATGCCGCCGAGCCAGCGCTGGTTGACAAAATACTGCCGGCAGCGGGTTGCCGCCTCGATCACGGCGTCCTGGGCCTGCTTCTTGGTGCCCACGAAGAGCACGTTTCCGCCATTCTGCACCGTCTCCTGAATGAACGCCTGGGCGTCGTCGAACATCTTGAGGGTCTGGTGCAAATCGATGATATAGATTCCGTTGCGCGCGCCGTAGATGAAACGCTTCATCTTGGGGTTCCA
>JBGPOG010000527.1:0-3455 GCA_041487935.1 Chthonomonadia bacterium
CCCGTCGCGCGATCAAACGATACTCACGAACGGAGTCATTTTGGGCTCGTGACCGTCATTTCGGTTTGCCGGACGCTACCCAGTTCTGGCGATCGATTTCGGCGTTTCTGAATTCCGGCCGGGCAATCGTTCGCTCGACCAAACGCAGCCTTTACACAATATGTATCCATAAGAATACCCCTCTCAAGTTGGGAGGGGTTTTTTCTACTCGGGCCATTTTGCAGTCACAACTTCACGGTTGGTCTCGAAGGTTCTGCTTGGGGACGGGCTAACAGTTCTTCGGATCGAAAGAATACGGGCCCTGTGACGTTTTTCACATCCCGCAACGTGGAACAAACGCATCCCCTCATGAGTCAAATACCTGGCTTGAGCGGGATGTCTGTTTCCCCGGTTATCTGACGTTCCCATGCCCTTCTACGCTAACCCGAATAATTAGACTTCGCGGGAGCTTCCGGATGGACTCATACGATGTTGAACTTCACCCAGTATACGGCGCTATCCCGCGTGATGGCGAGATCGTGCAACCGGGTGACGTACTAGGTCTTTCGACCGACACACGCCAGGTGATCACAGCTCCATTTGCCGGCCGCGTATCCCTCGTATCTGTCCCCGGCAAACCTACGCGCAGCCTTCATCTCAAGATTTCGCAAGATTCAGCGGGTGCCGACGAGACTGCAATTTAATCTCCGCCCCCAAATGAAACCCCCGATCGATGCATCCTAGGTGCTGATGCACGGCCTTCCATGTCTCTTTCCCGTAGGAGCGTGGCACTTCGGGCACTGTCCGGGTCCCTCCCAAACACCTGCCGCGGCGGACGCTGCCATACGATCCGCCTCGTCACGAGCGCGACGGCTGTCACGCCGGCTGGATGTTCCGGAAATGGCATGAACATCTTCGACAGATCCTTCCTCGTCGAGCTCCGGTGTAAACTGCGTTCCGAACCCGGCGACGGCCAGCGCGCGGGCAATCGAGCCTGTTTCCGCTTTTTCAACCCATCCCGCCGGAAAATCTTGTTTAGACTCCGTCTTCAGCCCGGACGCGATGATCCTGCCCTCGGGGTTATAGATGACCGATTGCACGGTCGCGTACCCGGCCTCGTAACCGCCTTCGACCAGTGTCGTCGATACACCCCAATCCGGGCACTCATCGCGGAACCAGGCGATGCGGTATGCTGCCGGCAGGTAGAGCTTTCCGCCCTGGACTTTCAAGAGATACCGCCGCAGCTTCTCCGGCATTCGCCGCTTGCTCGACTCCAGCGGCATGGACAAACCGCTCTCAGCTCCGTCCTCCGCGTGTCGAGGCTCGGGCTCACGAGCCTTCCGTTCCATGTTCTTGCCAACCAAGTCTGGTTCCGCAACGGGCGCTGCTCCAACTTGCTTCGTTGCCATCCGCTCTCTCCTCATCACTTTCTGGATCGCCTCTTAGCCGGTGCTTCCAACAAAATCGATTAGACAAATTCCATCGGCTTTGCATCCTTGTATAACTAAGAACTCGCAGCGTATCGGAAAAACCGGAAATGCGACTTCACAGTATTATTCACCCGCTATAAACGCTCCTGAAATGAGCGTGACCCGCGCCAGGCCGTCCGGACCAATAATCACTTCGGCAACGTCGAAACGACAAGGCGCATCCGTTAGCTGCCGCTCCACCAAGAACGCCTCTGCCGTAGCCGCTAACCGCCTCCGCTTTCGCGCATCGACGGCATCTGCGGCGCGGGTGTTTTTGCCCCCGCGACGAGCCTTCACTTCGACAAAGACGATGATGTCCCCATCCATTGCGACGATATCGATCTCTCCATGGCGGCAGTGAAAGCGGGATGCGAGGATAGTCCAGCCAAGCCTTGAAAGGTGAGCGTTAGCGACCTTCTCACCTGCGTCTCCGGTGTCGCGGATGGGGTTGTCGAAGGGAAGCGCCGGTTGAGGTTTCCAATCCTGCACCGGTGCAAACGAGCGGCGGTGAAGCGCGCAGGGGCCGTGTTTCGCCAAACTGGCCAGGTGCCCAGGGGTGGAGTAGCCTTTGTGAGAGTTGAATCCGTATTCCGGAAACTGCTCGTGGAGGTCGTTCATAAGACGATCGCGTGTGACCTTCGCGACGATCGACGCTGCTGCAATGGAAAGACTTCTGCCGTCGCCTTTGACAACGGCGATCTGAGGCACGGGAAACGGATTCACTGGCAGGCCGTCGATCAAGGCCAGATCCGGCAGCGGCTCGATTTGGGCGACGGCCAATCTCATAGCTTCGTGGCTCGCCCTCAAGATATTCAAGCAATCGATTAGTTCGACCCCGACCACTCCAACTCCAATTGACACAGCCGCTCCTTGGATTCGTTCAAATGCCCTATCCCTCTGAGGAGCGGAGAGAATCTTTGAGTCGCAAACTCCAGGCAACCCAATTTCCCAGGGCAGTACGACGCAGGCTGCAACGACCGGGCCGGCCAGAGGCCCTCGGCCGGCTTCGTCGATACCGGAAATGACAGAAAAGCCGCGCTCACGCGCGGCTCGCTCTTCCCGCCACCAGTCAACGTCGCCGATCCGTGCCTTCAACGGTTACCCCTCGTGGAGTGATGGTGTAATTGAATAATGAAGCGACGGAGTAATGGAGTAGTGGAGTAGTGGTGCAAAGGATTTACCGAGCCGATTTGGTCCAGGTTTGAGCATTACTCCATAACTCCAAGACTCCATTACTCCTCCGTTCCGTTCTACCGAACCAGCCTCATTCGGCTCAGCGGCCAGAAGATTAACTCGGCTTTGCCGATCACCCGATTGCGCGGCAGTGTACCCCAGAAGCGGGCGTCGTTGGAATTGTTGCGGTTATCGCCCATCACGAAAAGCTCGTTCGGGCCAAGCTTCAGCGGTTCGCGCACGGCATACTCAGCCTGGGGATTCTGTGGATCCGCCATCTCTTCCTTGATGCAGCGGGGGGCCGGGGGCGGACAGGTTCCGTCGGTATTCGCGATCGCTTCTCTCAAGGGCTTGTCGTTCAAGAAGACCCGCATCTTGCCGTCCACGTCGTTCTTGACCTGCACTGTGTCGCCAGGGACGCCGATCAGCCGTTTGATAAGCACGTTCTCCGTCTGCTCGCCGCCGGCTTTATCCGCTTTCTTTTCGGCTTTGAACACGATTATCTCGTTCCGCTTAGGATCTCGCAAACGGTAGATTAGTTTATTGACGAAAATGTGGTCGTGGATAGTGTCCTTGTAATTTGCGGACGTCGTCGAGTTGAAGCCTTGGTCGTGCCCTTGCAGCGTTGGCTCCATCGACTCGGATGGAATGAAAAACGCCTGAAGGAAGAACGGCCGGATCACCATAAAGACCAGGACGCCCGCGATGATGAGCGACTCTACCAGCTCAGCAATGGAGCGCGCGATTGCAGTACGGTTGGGAACGAGGATCAGCCGGATCGCCGTCAGCACAAACGCCGCAAGGACGACGTAGCCTATGCTGAGATTTGCCAAC
>JBGPOG010000528.1:0-3440 GCA_041487935.1 Chthonomonadia bacterium
CGTAAGGCCGCCGCAATAGAGAACGTCGGGTTGGAGAATGTCCACGCAGCGGTTCTCAATGACCGTCCGAAAGCCGTACCGCGTCGAAAAGTGCTCCCCTCCCGCAATGGGGACCCCGACTTTATCTTTGACCTCGCGCCACGCCAGCGGGTCGTCCCACGGGCATGGCTCCTCGAACCAGCCGATATCATAAGGTTCCAGAAGCCGGCATAAACGGATCGCCTCCACGGGCGCAAATCGCGCGTGAGCCTCGACGAAGATGTCGATCTCCGTTCCAACGGCCTCCCGGATTGCCCGAATGATGCTTACTGATAGCGATCGCTCCGGCCGCGTCAGCTCGCCCGCGCCTGCGCCGAACGGATCGATCTTCAATGCCCGGTATCCTCGCCGGACAACCTCGACGGCTCGCTCGGCGATCGCTTCGGGTTCCCGTTCGACGGTATACCACCCGTTTGCGTAACACGGGACAGTTTCGCGGAACTTGCCGCCCAGCAGCTTATAGACAGGCGCTCCAAGCGCCTTGCCCATGATATCGTGGCAGGCGATATCCACCGCGGATAGTCCCGCGCACGCTACCGTTCCGCCCCGGATGAAATCGCCGAGATACATCCGCTGCCAGAGCGACTCGGTATCGAACGGATCGGAGCCGATCACATGTGACTGCGCGGCGGTTTGCAGGTAAGCGAGCACCGCTTCCGTGCGGTTGGCGAGCGTCGCTTCGCCGAGGCCGGAGAGGCCCGCGTCTGTGCTCAGCTCGACATATATCAGGTTCCGCCAGCCGTCGGAGAGTACGTGTGTTCTAAGATTGGTTATTTTCATCATCGATATTCACCACCCGCTTCGCTAGAGTCACCGAGACGCAGAGAAAAGCTGTTGTCGATGCTCCGTGTCTCCGTGTCTCCAGCGAAGCGGGTGGTTCAAATGAGCCCAAGTAGCGATAAGCTGTCTCGATGGATGATCTCATCAAGTACGGTTTCCGACACGCGCGGCAGATTTGTGCCATCGACCATTCGGTTGAGCGCATATAGACCCTCGACGGATGCCGCCGGCGTCGTGAACGGATAATCGGACCCGAAGAGGATCTTATTGGTAACGCCATATTCCTGAGCGAGAATCAGGCTATTGTAGAGCTGCCACGGCCGGTAGTGCAAGGCGGAAAGGTCCAGATAGAGGTTTGGGTGTTTGCGCGCCGTGACGAGCGCCTCTCCTTCCCAGGGATGGCCCAGGTGCGCGAGTACGATCTTTAAGTCAGGATGCCGCATCGCAACGTCATCCCAGAGAGCCGGGCGGGTGTATTTAAGGGGCGCAAACTGACAGAATGTAGTCCCGGCATGGAAGAGAACCGGCAGGACGTACCGGATACAACGTACGTACAGTTCGTCGAGCATTCGATCCGACGGATCGAAATTCGAGTACATCGGGGCGAGTTTGACACCCCTCAGCTTAAGATCGTGAAAAGACCGCTCGAAATCATCGAGGAAGTCGGGCTCCGTGGGATCGATCGACATGAATGGAAAGAGCTTCTCCGGCGCTTGGGCCGCGAATTCGCCAATCCACTCATTCGGAACGTACAAACCGACGTGCCGCGCCTTCATCCCGAATACCACGCACCGGTCGACGGGTTCCATGGCGCGCATGTATTCTTCGAACTCGATGGTAAGGTCGATATGGAATCCCCGCGCCCGGTCGGCCTCGCGGACGAAATCGTCCGAGATGTGCTCGGGATAGCGCATGGCGTGGGTGTGGATGTCGATGATCATTGGACGACAGACGATAGACGATAGACGACAGACGATAGACGATAGACGATAGACGATAGACGATAGACGATGGTGGACGATAGACTGTTTGCCGAGTAGATAGTAACGGTTAATCAGGTGCTAACTTAGTTTTCGCGCCAAATCGTCTATCGTCTATCGTCCATCGTCAAGCCTTATTCCGCCAAATATCCAATCTCGGCGTTTCCCAGTTGTAGGGCTTGCAGAGCAGGTCCGGCCGGCCATCGCCGTCGAGGTCCCCTACTCGCGTTTCATGCACACCGAATCCCTTGGCGACTTCTGTCTTGACAAATCCGCCGTGGCCGTCGTTCAGGAATACCCACATGGTTGCGCCGGGATTGTCGGGATCCTTCCTGCTCTCGGTCCACTTTGCCATTTCGCCGCAGAAGATGTCCGGGTGGCCGTCCAGGTTGAAATCGGCAATCGCGAGACTATGACCGTGAATTACGTCCCGGCCCACCAGGTCGTGGCCAATCCAATTCTCGGTCTTGGACGGATCGCCCTTGCACCCATACCACTTGAGCCTGCCCACGGCGTCGCCATTAACCAGGACCACCTCTAACCGGCCATCGTGATTGAAATCGCCGACGGCAATTCGAGGGTGAGTCTGGGCAAGGTCGATGACATGCGGCTTGAATTCCTGTCCGCCGGCGTGTTTGAACCATTTGCCACCGGCCAGCAGCTCAACCTTTGCATCGCCGTCGATATCGCCCGATGCACAGCCTTCGCCTTCGCCTTCCCAGATCGTCTCATATGGCCACGGGCCCGCCTTCGGATCCTTAGGGATCATCGCGTGCATGAGCTTCCTGGCGCCCTGGTTCCAGAATACCAGATCCGGCTTTCCGTCACCGTCGAAATCTCCGAAGATCTGGTCGTGGTGTTGGTTGCCTCCACCTTGCTTTATGAGGTGGCGCTTCCACGTGGTTTCGGGTGTAAAGTGAGGATAAGGGTTCTCCCACCACCACACCTTATCGCCCTGGTAATCGTTACCCGCCACGAAGTCCAGGTCGCCATCGCCGTCAATATCGAGGATTGCGCCGCCGGCTTCAATCGGAATACTCTCCGACTCGACGATGAATACCTTCCATTCGCGGCCAATGCGCCGGTACCAGGCGATTGCAGGCGCCTTGCCCCGGCACGCGATCAAGAAATCGGCCCGCCCATCTCTGTCGAAGTCGGAAAGCAGGCACATCGTCTGTTGGTCGGACCCCGGTGGGATAGGAAGGTCGCCGGTTTCTGTGGATAGGTGTTTCCAATTCATATCAGTCATCCTGACTTCCTGAGGATACAAGACTAAATCACTTCCAGGGCATCCCGGTCGGGGAGGGTTGGGTATGGACCATGCGGCTCGGCCTGATACCAGAACGCCGTGCTGGAAATGTCGTCCTGGAGTGGCAGGTACCGTCCGCCGGACCGCCATCCCAGCGCCTGGATTGTAACGCGCAGGTCTTGTTCGAATCGGATTGGGTCCGGAATATGCCATCGGTACATGCCGAAACGTTGCTGGCTCTGGTAAAGCCCGCCTTCGCCGGCGCTAATGACCTGCGGGAGGCCGCTATAAGGAGACGAGAACACGCAGTACTGGCCGATAGGCTGCTCGAAGTCCCATGCGCCGCCGAAGTAGTCTTCCGTTCCGGTGCCGCAGATCGTTGGGAATTCGGA
>JBGPOG010000529.1:0-3434 GCA_041487935.1 Chthonomonadia bacterium
CAGGACCGTGCCGCTCCTGTTCGACCGCAGCCAGGGACTCATAAACGCGAAATTGTCGCAAAAAAACTGGCAATTTCATAACCAATCAATGACCGATGTCAGTTTGGTGAGAGATGTCGGTTAACACTTAACACTTAACGGCGTTCCATGCTTCTCCCCTACGCCAGCGACCGTCCGCCAGGCAAGCCGCCGGTTACGGTCGCCGCCATTGTCCTTATCGACTTCGCGGTGTTTGGCGCTATCGTTGCCGGGCTTCAGCTCAAAGGCACGGAGATCGTCGCACTGTACGTCAACCTGAGCCTGGTTCCGACGGCATTCCGATGGTATTCCCCGATTACGTACTGTTTCCTCCATGCAGGGGTCTTGCATCTTTCCGCCAACATGCTGTTCTTGTGGGTATTTGGCGGGAGTGTGGAGGATGCTCTTGGGTGGAAGCGATTTCTCGGCCTCTATTTTAGCTCCGCAATCATTACCGGATTGCTGCAAGTGGTGATGGAGCGCGCGATAAATGGCGGCTCGAACGGGCAGGTCGTCGGGGCTTCCGGAGCGATTTCGGCGTTGATGGGCATATTTGCAGTCCGCTTCTACCGCTCCCGAATAAGACTTATTGGGTTGCCTTTCAGCATTCCGGCCATTGCACTGCTCGCATTGGCGATGGGGACGGAGATGGCAGAGGTTGTTTGGGAATTCGTAAATCGGGAAGCCGTGCTCAACGCCGCCGCGCATTGGTCGCACATCGGCGGGTTTGTCGTTGGAATCGTCGCGGCGCAGCTTCTCCATCTCGGCAAGGTCGGAAGGAACGAATACCTTTCCGCCGACGCCGCGCTCGAGATGGAACATGGCTCGCCGCTTACGGCCGTTCGGCGGTGGGAGCGGGTCTTGCGCGTGAAGCCGGGAGATCCGGCTGCTCTGGCGGAACTGGGGCGCGCCTGGGCTCTCGTAGGCGACAAGGAGCAGAGCCTGGCGGCATACCAGCAAGCGATTTCGATCTATTTGAAATCCGACGACAAATCGGAAGCAGCGAATCGGTACCTGGACGCGGTCGAGCGCTGGAATGAGGTTATCCTCAACCCGCCGGATCTGCTTGCACTATCGAGAGCATTCGAAGAGAATCACCGGTATGAGCAGGCGCTGGAACCCTTAAGAGCGCTCTCAAGCGAGCACCCCGGCACTCGGGAAGCTGAGACAGCCGCACTTCGAATCGGGGTGATTCTTTTGCGAAAGCTTGGTCGTCCTGAAGGAGCGGCTATACACCTGCGCGAATTCCTCAACTCCTATCCAAACAGCGAATGGAGAGCGTACGTAAATGAGCTGCTTCGCAGCGTAGAGAACAGTGTGGATAAATTCGAGGTTGACATTCCGCCCCCGGATAGGGATACTAATACGGATTGACCCAAAGTTTCTAAGTCGAGAGGTTTCATGCGATTTCTAAACGGTTTCATCTTAATCGGGATTATCCTGCTGTTCATCAGCGTCGCGGGGCTCGTTTCCGGCAATACGCTATTGACTGAACCCGGCCAGCCGACAAACAATCTGGCCTGGCTGGAGTATCTGGGCGCTGCTGTCCTGATGCTGATAAACGGGGCGGTTTCAATCTGGAATTCTCGCCAGGGTGGGAATCAGGCCACCAGCGACTCGAACAAATCCGGCAAAGAACCCGCGCCCACGGATAGAGTGGAGAGTGTCAGCAAATAACCGCCTCCGTTTGACGAACTGCCGATAAGGCATTGACCACTACCCGGCGCTAATGAGAGCGCCGGTTCGATTCAGGGAGTGTTTTCGAATGGTATTGGAAGACCTGTCTCTCAATGAAGCGACCTGCAGCGAGTGCCGGAAGCCGATCTCCACGATTCCCTCCTGGCTTGCGGGAGCACACGTAAAGTTCCAGTGCGAAGAGTGCCGCCAGAAGCACCCGCGAATACCCGGCATGGCCGATATCGATCCGCGCCGGAGCCTCGCCGCACACGACGAACCGGCCGATCCGGAGGACGTCGTAGAGGAAGTCGACGAGGACGAGGAGGAGATGGCGGACGAAGCGGATGAGTACGCGTAGCTTCTTGTCGCAACCAACTTGGTCGAATATCGTTGCGACCCCGGCATTTGTTGCCGGGGTCGCTGCTCACGTTCTGGGTTCCGGTTTAGCGTGCTTTCCAGCCAATTGCTCCATCAGCTTCAAGACGGTCCCGTCAATCATTCCCCTTAATACTGGCAATCGGAGTCAGCGTATATGCCACACGCGCCAATCCCGCGCTAACAACCGAGTCGATTACGTCTTTCGCGGGCTTGTAGCAATCGGGAGATTCATCGATCGGCACGTTGCCGCCGGCGTTGACCATTACGTTCAGGCGCTTCATCTGGCTATTTGCGTCCTTCTGGCTGATCTGCTTCTTGGCGGCTCCACGGGATAGGCGGCGTCCGCAGCCGTGGTTGACACTGTAGAGAGATTTCTCCGCCCCGGGTTCCGCGAACAGAACGTAGCTCTTGTCGCCCATCGAGCCGGGAATCAGGATCGGATGGCCGGTCTGTTCCCATCGCGTGCCTTTGAGCATCGGATGCCCTGCTGGGAAAGCGCGTGTTGCGCCCTTGCGATGCACCCAGAACTTGCCTCCAAGTGCGGGTACTTCTTCCTCCTGAACCAGGTTATGGCTTATTTCGTAGACCAGCTCCGGTTCATGGCCGAATACCTCTTCGAACGCCCGTCCAACGCCCTCCCAGATCAATAGGCGGTTGGCGATGGCGAAATTTGCGCCGGCCGCGACGGCGTTCCGATATTCATCACGTAACGGGTTATCCGGCGAGAAGTAGACCGCCTCCGCGCCCCCGCGAACGTCCACGCCATGGTTGTGCAGCCAATTCTTTCCCTTCTGGATGAATTCGGTTGCCATTCCGTGACCGAAGCCACGAGAGCCGGTGTGCACCATCACCCAGAGTTTATCGTTCTGGTCATGCTGCAGCTCGATGAAGTGATTTCCGCCGCCCAGGCTGCGCAGTTGGACGATTCCTCGCTGTTTGGGCTTTACCGGAATGCTCCAGGAGTCGTCCACGGGGATAAAATCCCGCTCGGAGCTCCCGGTCCGGTGGTAACCCAGAGCGACCGCTCCGTGTCGAACGATCTCTTCGAACTTCCGTTCATCGACCGGGTACCGGCCGCCCCCGCCGACACCCAGCGCGACCAGTTCCATTACGCGCTCAGAGAACCGGCGGCGCTTCTTGTCATCCAAGCCCTGGCTCTTGCCGACGTCCGATTTGAATGCCATCATGCCACAGCCTATGTCGTATCCAACGGGCGCCTGGCAGAGGGTTTGCTCAGTCGCCATGACGCAGCCGACCGGGACGACATAGCCCGTGTGCGCGTCCGGCGTGATGACGACGTCGCGCACGTCCGGGAACTCGGTTGCCGCCTTAACCTGGGTAAAGAGCTGTTCCTCGGCTTC
>JBGPOG010000530.1:0-3411 GCA_041487935.1 Chthonomonadia bacterium
ATTCCCAGCGCCTCACTGAAAGCGCGCAGTGTAATCCGCTTCTCAATTCGGCGTGTCTTAACGAAACTGCCGAATGTGTCGTCCAATGTCATCGTCTCCTTGTGGTAACTGGTGTACTACGTTGTATTCGGCGTACTACGTTGTATTCGACGTACTACGTTGTATTCATTTTACCACAAACAAGTCAAATGCGGTACAACGTCACATTGCAAGTTTGGCCTCACTACTCATTGCGGCTCAATTATCGTACTTCCTTAAAAACCTTTAAGCCTCCTTTAAGCTTCTTTTAATCTCCCCGCGTTATCCTTATTCTGGCGGGCGGGTCTCTGGCCCGCCCGGATTCGCTCGCAAGCCCATAAAGGAATTGACAATTGTCGATTGACAATTGTCAATTTTCAATTTCCGATTGGGGTAAGTAAATGTCCCGCACTCATTCGCCCGCCAAACAAGCACGGCGGTCGCTGTTCTTTCTCGCAATCCTTCTCTTCACCAGTGTCTATCTGGCCGTCGTAAGCCGCCTGCCCTTCCCAACCCGAACCGAGCTCCAGGCCGGCTTCTTCATGGCGAATCTCGTCGTCCACCTGCTCCAGGGCCTGGCCGCCACCGTCTTGCTGCTCCGCTTCGCCGTCCGCTGGCTTAAGTCCATATCCGAGACTGAAGGCCCGGCAAAGATCGCTGGATACGCCTCCATCCTCGCCAGCTCCGTCACGCTGGCAGCAGGCATCACCCTGGTAATCACCGGCAATACCCGTCCTTATGAATACATCCTCAGAACGCATGGCTGGGCCGCCGTAATCGCCGCCATCACCGGAGCCATCTGGCTGGCAGCAAAGAGTGCCGGATACCGAGTAACGACTACCGAGACCGGCAGTGCTCCACTCAACACTCAACACTCAACACTCAACACTCCAAAACTCTCGCGTTCGGCTGCGACCCTGATCGTCATCTCCGCGATCTCCGGCTTCGGCCTGATGGCGTTCGCCTCCCACTTGCAGGCCTCTGAAGGCAGAATCGTCAACGCGACCATCATGCCCGCCAGCATGGAAGGCGAGGGCGATGGGCCGAAGGGCGCCTTCTGGCCATCGGCCATCCAGAAGGTTGATAAAGGCTTCTTCCCGCCCGAGTACTTTACGGACAACGAGACCTGCGGCGAAAAAGGCTGCCACCCGGACATCTATAAGCAGTGGCACAGCTCCTCGCACCACTTCGCCTCCTTCAACAACCAGTGGTATCGAAAGTCCGTCGAGTACATGCAGGAGGTTGTCGGCACCCGGCCCTCCAAGTGGTGCGGTGGGTGCCACGACATGGCCATCTCTCTGACCGAAAAGCCCGGGACGGGTAAGACGCGATTCGATTTTCCGATCAAGGATCAAATCTATCCCCCTGAGGAGCACAAAGAAGCGCACAGCGGCATCGGGTGTGCAGTGTGCCATTCGACCGTACACACGAAGAGCACCATGGGCAACGGCGACTATATCCTGGACTACCCGCCGATGCACAAATACATGGTCAGCGCCAACCCGCTGCTCAAGGCAACCACCAAGTTCTTGACGCGCCTTGCGCCCGACCCGCACCGAAAGACCTTCCTGAAGCCCTTCCATCGCGAGGACACAGCCAAGTTCTGCTCCGCCTGCCACAAGGTCCATCTCGACATCCCGGTCAACAACTTCCGCTGGTTCCGCGGTTTCAACGATTACGATGCCTGGCAAGCCTCCGGCGTCTCCGGCCAGGGCGCGCGCAGCTTCTACTATCCGAAGACCGACGACGGCAAACCGGACTTCAAGAAGTGCGCCGACTGCCATATGAAATTGGAGAAGTCGGACGACGCCGGCAACATCGCCGGCAAGGTCCACTCTCACCGCTTCATCGCCGCCAATACCGCCCTGCCATACGTCAACCACGATACTGAGCAGCTAATGCTCACCCAGAAGTTCCTGAAAGACGGCGCGCTCAGCATCGACATCTTTGCTCTGCGACGCGAGAAATCAGCCTCGCAGACGATGGACGATCGACGATCGACGATAAAGGCGGGCGACAAATCATCGTCCATCGTCCATCGTCCATCGCCTAGTAACAAACCATCGTCGATCGTCCATCGTCCATCGTCTTTCCAAAATCCACAATCCACAATCCAAAATGCCCCCGAGGGCCAATCCGCAAGTCTCTTCGGCGAAGCCGCGACTACCGGCAACGTCGGCGGCCTGATGGCTGCTTCCAGCGGGCCATTGAATGAGACCATCGTTGCTCCAATCAATCGCGGCGCCGTAGCAGTAGAACGGGGTAAGGATGCATTGATCGACGTTGTCGTCCGCACGAAGAAAGTGGGCCACGCTTTCCCCGGCGGCACGTTCGACGCATTCGACGTGTGGGTGGAGCTCCAGGCCAAAGACGAAACCGGCAAGAATTTGTTCTGGAGCGGCTGCCTGGAGTGGCCGAACGGACCGATCGAGCCGAGCGCCCACCAATACCAGGCCGTGCTGGTAGATGCCCACAGCCGCTTGATCAACAAGCGCAATGCCTGGGCAGCCCGCGCCCGTATCTATGCGCGCGCCATCCCGCCCGGCGCGGCCGACACCATTCACTACCGGCTGCACATCCCAAAAGACTGCGGCAAAAAGATCACGCTAACTGCAAAGCTAAACTACCGCAAGTTCAGTTGGTGGAACACGCAGTTCGCGTTCCGCGGACGCCCGGAAACCGGCGACCCGAACTACAGCCGGAAGGGCTTCATCGAAGGTACCGGAGTGGGCGTCCAGGCGGCCTTCAAGAGCAAAGCCTCCGGGCCGGTGACCGCCGATTACGATGACCGTCCCATGCGCTTCGATGGGGACCTGAAAGTGGTTGCGGGGAAAGATAGAGCGACGCCGAACCTGCCGATCACAGCCATTTGTGAAACCACCGCCACGCTTGAGGCCGTAGACCGCGATCCGGAAAAGGCCACCGAGCCGCGTAAACTGGATCCCAAAATCGACCGGGAGCGCTGGAACGACTACGGCATCGGCTCGATGCTGCAAGGCGATTTCGCGAGAGCAACGTCCGCCTTCAAGAAGGTCGCCGAGATCGCTCCCGGCTGGCCGGAAGGCTACGTCAACATAGGCCGCGTCCGCCTGCAAGAAGGCGACCTAAGCGAATCCGGCGCAATGTTCGAGAAGGCCCTGGGAATCTATGCCACGGTCCTAGGTTCGTCGTCGTCCTCGAACTCGGCCGGTGTTCATCCTTCATCCTTCATCCTTCATCCTTCGGGACCTCCGGTCCCGCCCGCCATGGCCCCCTACCTGAAAGCCCGCACCCAGTTCTTCTACGGCACGGTATTGAAGAACCGCGGTCAATACGACGAGGCATTAAAGGTCTGGCAGGAAGCGGCAAGAATCTTCCCGGACGACCGCGAGCTCCGCAACCAGATGGGCCGAG
>JBGPOG010000531.1:0-3408 GCA_041487935.1 Chthonomonadia bacterium
ATATGGAGACACTACACTACGACGCCGACAGCCGCAGAAACGGAAGCTCTAGCTGGCTGGGATGCGAATCGCTGGGGTGGATGAGGACGTCTTCGAACTCAGAGTGCAGTTTGGCGGCGAGACGCTCGCGAAATCCGGGGGTTGTTTCTTCGTGCGCAAACGAATCGCGCAGCATCTCGCGCGCTTGCTCGAGAGATCGCGTCTTGAAGGCGCAAGATTCACACATCATGAGATGGCGCTCGACTCGATCGCGAACCTCCTCGGTTAGCGTATCGTCGAGGTAAGGATCCATCGCGTTTTCGAGCTCGCTGCAGATCATTCCGTTAAGCCTCCTGCCATCTTTCGGTCAATTTATCGCGAAGGGCGCGCCGCGCCCGATACAGAAGCGATTTGGTTGCGGCCGCGGAGCGCCCAAGCAGCGCCGCCGCCTCGCGATGATCCCACTCCTCTACGTCACACAAGATCAATACGTCCTGGTACTCGTCCGCCAGTTCTGAGACCACTTTGCGCACATCCGTTCGGATGGCGCGCCGCTCTTCATCGAATTCCTGCGGCGCCTCCTCGGCCGGGATGCTCAACAGCGCCGGCTGGCGAAGCCGGTCGTAGCACAAATTGCGGGTGATCCCGAACAACCAACCTCGGAACGGGCTTTCCGCGCGGTAATCCGCCGCATTCCGCAGCGCCCGGATGAACGCTTCCGAAGTGATCTCTTCAGCGTCTTCCCGGCTGCCCACCAGGTGCCGGGCGTAGGCAAACACGCGGTCCACGTGCATTTCGAACAGCGCGTTCATCGCCTCGGCGTCACCTTGGCGAAAACGCTCCACGAGACGCTGTTCGAAGACATCCGCTGCCCGGTCGCCCAACCACGGCCTCCTACTAAACACGACGCGCGAAATATTGAAAAAGCGTCGCGATGCGGGAAGAATTTCGAGATTTTACGGCTGGTCACCTGCCGGATGGTTCGCAAACTGCTGTGATATGCTCATTCAACCTCCCGCAGCCGCGAAGATATCCTGCCGGGCAAGGTCTGCGATGGTCGTGTTGCGAAAACAGTTCTCGATGAGCGCGGCGGCCTCATCGAGCCGGTGGTGCAGCGCGCACAGCTCGGTGGCATGGTTGGGGTTGTTGAGCGGGCACTGCGTGATGCGGTGGATCGGATCGACTGCCTGAACGATCGTATAGACGGTCAGTTCGAGAGCGGGAATCGCCAATGACGTTCCCCCTTTGATCCCACGCTGCGATCGAACCAGGCCATGGCGGCCCAGTTCGAGCATGACCTTGGCCAGGTAACCCTCAGGAACCAGAGTGGCTTGCGCGATCTGGCGAATGGTATGCGGCTCGTTCCGGCGCTCCGCCAAAAACACCACGGCGCGGAGCGCGTATTCAGCGGTTTGCGAAATCACAGAGTATCCCCTATTCGGCGTATTTTAAGATAATTGGATAATTAGGTCTTGATATATAGTTTATCCTTACCGTACAATACTGTCAAGAGATCGCTGCTAAATCAAGCAACAGAGGAATTCATCATGACAACCACACTATCAACCGAACAGACCGTCGGCGGGTTGGTCGCCGATCGACCGGAACGCTCTAAGATATTCGAGCAGTTGGGCATCGATTACTGCTGCGGCGGGAAGAAGCCTCTCGCGCAAGCGTGCGCAGCGAAGGGCCTGGATGTTGGAGATGTGCTGAAGAAGCTTGTAGAAAGTGATTCAAGCGCCCCCGCCACCGGCATCGATTGGGTTAAGGCTTCTCTGACAGACCTAGCGGACCATATCGAAGCCACCCACCACGCATACTTGAAAGACGCGCTTCCGAGAATCACGGCATTGATCGGCAAAGTAGTAAACGCTCACGGAGCAAAGAACCCAAAGCTGCAAGATCTGTCCGATGTCTTTTCCAATTTCCGATCCGAGCTCGAATGCCATATGATGAAGGAGGAGAGAATTCTCTTTCCGCTCTGCCGTCAACTCGATGGATCGGCCGAACCGCAGGCCTTTCATTGCGGCAGCATTCAGAATCCGATCCGCGTCATGGTTGCGGAACATGACGATGCCGGTGAAGCGCTCGCAGCCATGCGAAGCCTGACCGATGATTTCGTACCGCCCCCCGGCGCTTGCAACACCTATCGGGCCATGCTCCACGCGCTCGGGGAGCTGGAACGGGACATGCACCAGCACGTACACAAAGAGAACAGCATCCTGTTTCCAAAAGCCGAGGCTGTCGAGTCGGCCCTAGGTTCGGCTGCGCGATGAAATGCAGCTTACCCACGGTAACATGGACTATCCGAATGCCGGCGACGGACGTGAAGCCGTCACTTTGGAGTGCGGGAGCTTGCTCCCGCTTTCGCCGGTGGGATAACGGACATCCACGCGGTAATCGCTGCTAAGCAGCCGTATTTCGCGTCGAAGCAAGGGCAAATCGGCGGCAATCAGCCGCACTCCAAAGGGACTGCGAAGGAGGACGCACAGGCGATATGGAATCTCTGCGAATAATTCGTCGGACATTCCCCTTGGGAGATTCCACCCAATGCCATTCCCACTTTCAATTCGCGCGGCTCAATGCACCTTCGCATTTGCAATCTTCTTCACGCTTCCGGCTCTCGCCAATGCAGACTCTCAGCTCGATCGAATCCGCAAGCGCGGCTTCCTGAACATCGGCACCGATGCCACCTACCCGCCGTTCGAGCTGAAGATCGGTGAACGCTTCGAAGGCTTCGATATCGACCTCGGCAACGAGATCGGCAAGGAGCTTGGAGTCAAGGTCCGCTGGGAGACCACCAACTTCGACGGTCTGCTCGCCGCCGTGCAGACCGGCAAGTACGACATGGCGATTTCTGACATCGTCATTACGGACGACCGCAAAAAGACCAACGCCTTCTCCCGACCCTATTTCCTCGCCGGTGAGGCGATCGCGCGCCGAAAAGGGGACTCGCGAATTCGCGGGCCAAAGGACCTTGTTGATGGGACAGCGGCCGTCCAATTGGGCACGACCGGCCAGAAGGCCGTGGAACGCCTGGGCCTACCGCCGGAGCGCATCAGGAAGTTCGACGACATCCAGGCAGCCCTCCTGGAAGTGCGGAACGGGCGCGCCGACGCGGTAGTGGGGGACCTCCCCGCCCTAAAAGCCATTCTCAAAAAGGGCTACCCGGAGCTGGAAATCGTGGGCGACGTTTTCGTCCACGAAAACTACGCGGTCGTTCTCAAGCAGGGAGAGCCGGAGCTGCTCGCGGAGGTCAACCGGGCACTGGACCGCATCCTGGCGGATGGCCGGTATGATCGTATCTATCATCGCTGGATCGAAGAGCCGCTGCCCGTCGGTTATCTCACCGAGCTCGACAAAATCCGCGACCAGGGCACGCCTATCGCCGGTCAGGCATCCGGCTCCACTTTCTCGGTCCGATGGGAT
>JBGPOG010000532.1:0-3404 GCA_041487935.1 Chthonomonadia bacterium
CCGCACCTCAACACACGCTTACACCTTGCCTCACCTGCGAAAGCCGAACAGGTACGAATTCCTACTCCTAACGTACACAGTCGATGGCGCCGGCAACCGCGCCAGCCAGGTCAAAGGTGGCACAACCACCAACTTCATCCTGAACACCGGCGACGAGCTGGCGGCCACCGGCGGCGGGTTCACCGAGTGTTATTCCTACAATGCCGCAGGCGGCCAGACCAACCGAACCCTGGCTGGAACGGGCTGCACGCTCGCTTACGATTACGAGGGGAAGTTGACGAGCAGCACCGTTGGCGGAGTTTCGACCTCGTTCGCCTGTGACGCGCTGGGGTGAAGGATAAGCCGAACCGCCGGTGGAACGGCCACTCGGTTCCTTCCGTCAGGGAGCCAAATCCGGCTGGAGGCTGTGTCCGGGACAACCACCGCGACGTACACTTACGTAAACTGCCGCGTCCGAAATGACGCCGAGTACTTCCACTACGATGGCCTTGGAACCACCCGCACGACCACGAACGGCAGACAGACGGTCACTGGGACTGCGTTCTACGAAGGGTTTGGGGCAAGGTATTACGATGCGCAGGCGGGGAGGCTTGTCATCTGTGACACCTACCACGACCGCAAGCCGTATCTGTATTGCGAACATGATCCGTTCAATCGGGTTGACTTTTGCGGACATCGGCCGGTCTGGTGGGTTCCGCTTCATCAAGTGGATAGACACCCAATAGATTTCAGTGGAAGCAATGCCGTTCAAAACGAGAATTCGGGAGGGAAGGGAACAACCTTGCGAGAACCTTCCGCGAAAGGAGTCTCCGTGCGCCGGGACGAACCAAAGCGCAACGGTGAGAGTAAGCGCGGAAGTTGGTCGAAAGGCAATGAGCATGGACTTCCGGGAGCGCCTTCGCGCGGAAAAATCCGAAGGTGAGCGCGAGTGGTTCAGAAAGCAGGCTGAAGAGCGCGGCCGCGAGGCTGCCGAGTCGGCCAGGATACGCGAGGAGGAAGAGAAACGCAGGTCTGCCGAAGCCGAGAAGGACCGGATAAAGGCCGAGGCGGTCTTCGCGACCCTTCCCGAAATGGTGCGCCAGGCGGCAGCCAAGGGGCTTCGCTCGGTCGTCCTCGCCGAAAGCTTCCTGGACGAGCGCCCGGACGATGAAGTTCCCTCGCACACCTTAGTCCTGAACCGGCGCACCTACTACCTCAAAGGCTGGCAAATCCCATTCTACACGATGTGCAAGGAAGCGGGTGTCCCGTTAACCGTCGTCTCGGAAAAGGTCGACGTCGGCCTCAAGCGCCTGCTCCACCACACCTACAACGTCCTCGCGATCGACCTCGAACACCTTTAGCGCCCTCACGCTCTCAACCCGTGGTATGATATTCCGGAAACGGCAGAATGCCACTGCAGTTGACGATGGACGATGGACGATGGACGATAGACGATAGACGATGGACGATAGACGATGGATGATGGACGATCGTCATGCGACGATAGACGATGGACGATGGACGATGAATCTTGGTCGCGGGACGTGAGGATGGTTGGACTGAATGATTTTCAAGCTTCTGTTCGGAAACGGATTTCTATCATTTCTTGAGAAGCTGGGCCGGGGTTACGACCAGCGTCGCGCCGCGAATGCGATTTCCGAGCGCGATTCTCACGTTCCGGCTTCAAACTCAGATAATGTCAGTCGCTCTCAATCCGCGCCTGAATACACCTATCCGAGGGTCCAGCGGAATTCGATGGGCAGCCTCTTCGAGATCTACCTGGCAGGCACGGATCGTGAGTCGCTCATCGCCGCAGCCAATGAGGCTTTGAACGAGATCGACCGGCTCGACTCCCAGCTCAGCCACTACAAAGAGGACAGCGACCTGGCTCGGCTGAACCAGCACGCATCGGAGCAGTGGGTGCGCCTGGAACCCAGAATGTACAGCCTGATCAAGCGCTGCGCCAATCTGAACCGGGAGACCGATGGCGCGTTCGACGTAACTACGAGCCCGCTCACCCAGGCCTGGGGGTTCTTCAAAGGCGATGGCCGCGTTCCATCTGACGAAGAGTTGGCCGAAATCATGCAACGCATCGGAACTCAGCGCATCTTATTCGATGACGACGATCACCTGGTCTACTACACCGCGCCCGGATTGCAGATCGATTTCGGAGCGATCGGCAAGGGCTACGCGATTGACGAGGCGGCTAACATTCTGCGATTCTACAACGTTGAATCCGCATTGATCCATGGCGGGCAGAGCACGATTTATGCGCTGGGAACGCCGCAAGGGGACGACGATGGACGGACGACGATAGACAATAGACGATGGACGATGGACGAGCGTGGGCGGACGATAGACGATAGACGATGGACGATGGAATCAGAAAACAGCGCGACGGTGAATGACAGCCACTTTGCCACGCCTCTCAACGTTGCCCAACAATCATCAATCGTCCATCGTCCATCGTCTTCCGCCGGCTGGGAACTGACGATCAAAGACCCTCGCGATCATGAAACGCCGATCCAGAAGGTCTTTCTACGTGACGAATCGCTCTCCACCAGCGGGAACTACGAGCAGTTCTTCGAGGCCGGCGGCGTGCGCTACAGCCATATCCTCGATCCGCGAACGGGCCGCCCAACTCAGGGCATGGTAAGCGTCTCCGTGATCGCTGCGAATGCGGCCGACTCGGATGCGCTCTCAACGGCGTTTTTCGTGATGGGGCGGGAGAAGACGGAGGAATACTGTCGCGGGCATCCCAATATAAGAGTTGTCATGATGGAAGAGCGCGCGGACGGCGAGCTTGAGATCACGCGGATTGGTTTTTAGAGATGGCCCGCCCAATTGACATGGCAACAGCTCACGGATACGGAGTGCGGGAGCTCGCTCCCGCTTTTTCCAGGCAGCTCGCTGCCGACGTCCCGAACCTCGGCTTGGTATTAGCATCTAACGAAAGGCAAAGCGGAAGCCAGCTTCCGCACTCCAAAGCGAATCCGTCCGCAGCGACCTTGAACCATTACATGGCATGTCGTGTGAAGGCAGATTGAAACAATCCATGATAGAATGATTAGGTTCGGACGCTTCAAACCGAATTTGACAAAGCATTACTTATTGAAGGAGAAATCGATGAACGACCCTTTCGCCGGACCCCAGATCGCCTTTGCCGGCAATAACCTGAGCCGCCGCGAATTCATCACGGGCACTGCCGCGATCGCATCGACGCTTGGGGTGACTTTGACCTCAGTGGCCGAAGCGGAAGAGAAGCGCGCCGCGCTGCTCAAGGACAACCGGCCCGTTAACTGCGCGTTCATCGGGGTCGGCGACCAGGGGTACAACGTCGATTTCAAGTCCGCTCTCAGCGTGCCGGGCGTCAGAATGGTCGCGGTCTGCGATATCTATCAGCCTTACCTGGATCGCGCTTTGAG
>JBGPOG010000533.1:0-3387 GCA_041487935.1 Chthonomonadia bacterium
CCCACCTCGTCATTCCGAACGGAGTGAGGAATCCCGCTTAGACTAATTCTCATGAATTGTGAACAGTTACGTGTGCTTCTATGGCGGAGATATTCTCCAGCGGAGGACTGTCAGTGAATACGGCTCAAACCGCAGGCCCGTCAGCTTCGGGCCGGCCTTCATGCGATTGGAAACGGGCGCAATCCTTGTGGGCGCTTCAAAACTATTAGAAACGTCGGACCGCCCGCTACCCTGCTTGTCCCCCAAAATCCACCGTTCGGCAAACTGCGATTTCAAATGGAAACTGCTGATGTCAACGGTTCTGATCTCGGGTGTGGGGCCGTCATTGACTGCGAAGAGTGTCAGTTCGCTTCCGTTTTCGCTTATCGCCGCGCTAAGATCCAGCCCCATGTCCGTCGGGACCTCGGACTCGATTTGCAACGGCCGCCGACCGCCGTTGGTGGAATAGAGCTGCTGAGCGTAATAGGCGGGCGTCTTGTATAATGTGTGGCGGTTCGCCTGGATAAACCCGGAACAGAAGCTATCGATCAGGTTTGAGCGATTGGCGATCTCGACCAGATCGCACTGTCGGTGCAAGAGGTTTTGATACCTGGCGCAAGCGAGGCCGTTGGCCAGAGTCCAGAGGTTCGCTCTTGCGGCCCCCCAATCTCCGGCGGTGGTATTCCATTCGGTAACCGCGACTTTGATGTTCCGATTGGGCGCATACTCTCGGATCATATTCCGGACCGAATCCAGGTCTGCGCGCGTTCCGGCGATATCGGCGCACGAGTAGTGGTGAGGGCAGACAAAATCGATGATATCTCCTGCAGATTTCAAAACCCCCGGGGTTGGAAAAGACGCGAGTATCTTGATGCCTGGATCCGCAGCCCTCATTGCCCGGCAGAACTCCGCAAGCCTCGAATCGTATTGTGGGCCTGCCTGTTCGTTCCCGACCTGCCAAAACTTGATGTGGTATGGCTCGCGGTGACCGTTTCTGGCGCGCTCATTCCCCATTCGAGTATTCGGCGAGCCATTGAAGTACTCGACCTGCTCGGCCGCGTCAGACGCAGTCTTGCCTCTTATTCTCACGCAGATCAACGGCTCGGCGCCCACCAGGCCGCAGAATTGTACGATCTCTTCTATGCCCGGACCAGTCGGCTGAAGCCCGCCCCACGCGCGGAACGGCTTTCGGTGGTCCGAATCTCCGATAGTGTCTTTCCATTCAAAGCTGCCAAGATTGCCGTCGTCAAGCGCGCTGCCGCCAAACCGAACGATGCCGGGCTTCATCTCGCGAACGGCCGCGACGACATCCCGCCGCCAACCAGCCACGCTGTTTTCCGGCATGAGGGAGGCGTTGTCGATCCAAAGCGATCCGGGGCGCGATAACTCGATGGAGAGCGTGGCATCGAGCGCTCGCTCCCGAGGGCGCATTCTGGCGCTGAATTTCTTCCATTCCGGGCCAGGCGTGAACTCGCACGCCGCGTAAGTCGCGGCGCCTTGGTGCAGACGAACCGTCACTGGTCCGGATTTCCCATCGGAACGAAGCCAGCATGAGACAGTGCATGCAATGCCGGCCTCGACGGCGATTCCGTCTTGAGATATTCCGACGCGGCCCGTTCGCGTATCGAGCGCCTCAATCTTGCCACACATCTCGCCGCTGACCGGGTTCTCGTGATCCCTACTGAACCGAATACTATCCTCCGGACCGATCGTGTGCCAGGGCTGTTCCTTGAAATCGGTTGCGCGGTTGTAGGCCATCGTGTAGGGAGTCAGCCCTTCGAAGCTGCCGTCGTATAGTTTCTCCGCCCACATCGATGGAACGAGGTCGCAGAGATATTCGATGAATTGACCGTACTGGAAGGGACTTATCGGCGCTGACGAGAGGAGATTGGGCTTGATTTTTACCACAGCATTACTCGAGTCGATGGATTTAAGGGCGATGTCGTCGAACCAGGCCGTGCCGATTCCCTTGCCGAAGCCCACGAAGAAAAGCGCGAGATTGGCAATTCCATCTGCCGGCGCGCGGAAAAACATTGTGATCTTGCTCCAGTCAGAATTGCCGCCGTGACTCGGAGCCGACGCGACGATCGGCTGCCCTCCTTTGCCTTGCACCTGGATGGTGCCAAAGACCGGCGAACCCATGGCATTGAGCGCCCTCGTCCTGACCCAGCCGGTCAACCGATAAAGCCGGCCCGGAGAAAGCGCAAGGTCCTGAGAAAGAGCGGTATCCGATGGCGACGTTGCGGTAATACGGAGGGACCTCTTCCCGGAATGAATGACATCAGAATCCGAGCTAACAATGGGTGCGGCGCCGTATGTCGTCTGGCGCCATCCGTCTGCGCCGGACTCGAAACCCGGATTATGGATACTCGCCGGGGCCACTTGAATGTGCGAGGATGAGAATACTGAGGATGAGAATACTATTGCAGAGAATCCGGCAAGAAACAATCTCCAATTGTATCTACACGACAATGGCGCATCTCCGAAGCGTGCACACGGCGGCAGCCCGGGTGGAGCTGCCGCCGTCGCAGGTCTGAATCAATCGATAATGCCTCCCTCGAAGCTTTGTTACTTTGAGCTCCCAGAGACGTGCGCCGCAATAGCTTTGGAGAGGGTGCCGTCCAGAAGGTCGCCTCGGAGGGTGTCTCCCGTCGCAATGACCTTGCCGGTATTTCCATCCACCAGAAAGGCTCGGGGAATGGAATCTACTCCGTAAAGCTGGGCGATGTCGGCTTGCCAGTACTTGCCGTCATAGACCTGCGGCCAGGGCATGTGGTTGTCTTTCAGGAACTGCTCGACCTTTGCGAGCTGGTCCTTCTGGTCGAGGCTGATTCCGAGGATTTCGAAGCCCTTTGAATGGTATTTTTCATATGCCTTGACGAGGTTCGGCAGCTCCGCCCGGCAGGGTCCGCACCAGGTGGCCCAAAAGTCGAGCATGACCAGGCGGCCCTTGTAATCTTGCGGGAAGTTGGCCGTCTTGCCGCCGATTGCCGGCCTTGCAAATGCCATCGCAGGTTTTCCCGGGCTAGGATCAAAGGGCTCCGCCACCTTTGTCGCTGAGACCTTCAGCTTCAAGGATGAGCCATCGGCGGCAATCTTATCAACTACGTACGTCTCGCCGCCAACATTAAACGGCTTTGAAAGGTCGATTTTCTCACCTTTGCTGAACTTGCCGTCTCCATCGCGATCTAAGAGCAGCGTGACTCGCTGCGGCTCGCGCTCGCCATGGGCCGTGACGTCGTAACGCCCGGACGCCACCTCGTCGAGAAGCATGACGTCGTAGGACTTGCCGCCGATCGAGAGCTTGCCTTGACGGCCATAATCCCGGTAGTAGAGGAGCATATCCGCCGGCAGGCCGCGGGTCTTCGCCGTTTGAGGCGCGAACCGGTAGAATGCCAGGTTGACCGG
>JBGPOG010000534.1:0-3374 GCA_041487935.1 Chthonomonadia bacterium
AAGGCCGATGTCTTTGTCAGCATTGGTAAGGGAGCGGTCCCGGGCAAAATTACCCGGGACTCGCGAGGACGAACGGCTTTTACGTTTGACGCTCCGGTTAAGATGATCGCCGGGGATCGGATAGACATTAACGTCCGGTAGCATTGTTGCCGGCAGATGGCTTATTGGATCGCCTTGCCCGCCGCCCAGCGCGCGATGTCGTTGTACATTACGAAAGTAACGATTAATGCCAGCAATCCGAAACCGACGATTTGCGCGCGGTACACCTCGCGAGGTGATAGCTTGCGGCGTCGGGCCTTCTCCACCGCGAGAAGCAGCAAATGGCCGCCGTCGAGGATCGGTATCGGAAGCAGATTCATAATTCCCAGGCTCAAGCTGAACATTCCCGCCATTTCCACCATATGCCCGAATCCCAACCTCTGCATAACGGTCGCCATCTGCCCCATCGCAATGGGCCCGCCCACGTTGTCTCTCACCTGCCGGCTAAAAACGCTTTGTATAAGCTGCGACATGTAGAGGTTTGTGCGAATGGTTCCCAGTACAACCGATCTAATCGGCCCACTTCGCTCACGAATGGAGGTAGGCTGAACTCCGATGAGTCCCACAATCGCCTTAACCGGCTTTCCATCCCGCAAATTCGGCTTGCCATGCTTAGATGTAGGCCGGGGATCCGGCGAAGGACGCGGGGTTACAGCTAGAAACACCGTTGAGCCGCCCCGGTCGATCGTCAAATGCAGAGGGACTCCGATACTTTCATGAATCTTATCGATCATAGTAAGCCCATCCGAAGTGGGAATACCATCGATCGATACAATTCGGTCGCCTGTTTGGACGCCAGCCTTACGAGCGGCGCCATCCTGGATCACGATGACCTGATTTGTCACCCGATCGCTCGGCAGACCGATGGTCATTCCCATGACGCAGAACAGGAAATATCCGAAGAATAGACTCATGAACGGTCCGGCGAAGATCACGAGGGCGCGTTGGTAGATCGGCTTTTTGCTGTAGAGACCCGGATCGGTCGCGCGGGAATCGGCCGTCAAAACCATGTCGATCAGTTTTTGTTCGTCCTCATTTGCGCGGGGCGACTGCCGCATCGCCTTCAGGTCTTCTCGCCCGGCTTCAGTCAATGTGCCGTCGGGAGCGATCGAGGAACGGATCAGGTCTCGCACCGGCTCACCGATTTTTGAGGGATCCAGGCCGGCCATGGTGTCCGTGTCCAGTTGCTTCAGGACATCGTCCATTGCCTGGTCTCCGGCAAAATTCGGCTCGCGAATTGCCTGGAGAATGGGCCGGCCGCCGGAGACGTCATCCGCCTCCATCCCGGCAATACGCACGAAACCGCCGAGAGGAAGCGCGCGGATATTGTATTCAGTCCCGTGGCGCACACCCAATCGAACGAGAACCTTGCCGAAGAACAGGGAAAACTCTTCGACGCGCATCTTGAACAACTTGGCAACAATAAAGTGACCCCATTCATGAACGATCACCAGAACGCTCAGAATGATGAGTAGATAGGCAATTCCCCGAATCGTTTCCATATCTGCAAAGCGCTCCGTAAGAGAACTTCGGAGTATTGGAGTATTGGAGTATTGGGCATTCGTAACTCATCACTCCGTTACTCCATTACTCCGTCACTCCAATTCCAATTGTTTCAATTTCCCAACAACCCGGCTTCCCGCCGGGCCCAAGCATCTGCTTGCAGAACGTTATTATACGATGGTTCTACCACTTCGTGTTTCGCCATGACGGCTTCGACGATGCCCATGATTCCCAGAAATGGAATTCTGCGCTTCAAAAAGAGCGCAACCGCCGACTCGTTGGCAGCGTTCATTACAGCGGGCATCGTTCCACTCATCGCGACCGCGCGCCGGGCAAGGCGAATTGCCGGAAACTTTTCTTCATCCGGCGCTTCGAACGTCAGGCTGCCGATCGTTGCGAGTTCCATTCGCGGCAGGCCGGTATCGACGCGCTCCGGATAGACCAGCGCATACTGAATTGGCAGCCTCATGTCCGGCAAGCCCAGTTGTGCGATGACCGATCCATCATTGAACCGCACGAGCGAATGGACGATACTCTGCGCGTGGACGATTACGTCGACTTTATCCGCCGGCACATCGAACAGCCAATGGGCCTCGATGATCTCCAGCCCTTTGTTCATCAGCGTGGCGGAGTTGATCGTCACGAGCCCGCCCATGCTCCAGGTCGGGTGCTTGAGAGCCTGCTCGGGCGTCACATCGCTCAATTCATGCAGCGGAGTCGTTCTAAACGGACCGCCTGAGGCCGTCAGAATCAATCGATCGATGCTCTTTTCAGGCGCGCCCTGGATACACTGGAAAAGAGCGGAGTGCTCGCTGTCGATCGGCAGGATCCTGGCATTCCGGCTCCGAGCAAGCCGCATTGTCGACTCGCCCGCGGCCACAAGAACCTCTTTGCTGGCGAGCGCAACGTCTTTGCCGGCTTCTAGAGCCGCCTGGGTCGGCATAATGCCGATCGCGCCTGCAACAGCCACGACAACCAGATCGACCATGGGCATCGTTGCAAGGGCACACATTCCTTCGACGCCCGCATGGACCGCTATGTTCCCGCCAGACAATTGGCCGCGCAGCTCGGCTTCGCGGCCTTCTCCGATACATACGGCCTCGACGCAGTGAAAGTTTGCCTGCTGCGCCAAAAGCTCTACGTTATTATTGGCAGCCAGCCCCACGACCCGGAGCTTTTCGGGCAAACGGCTAATGATATCCAGCGCCTGGGTGCCGATCGAGCCGGTAGAGCCGAGAATGACAACGTTTTTCATGGTTGAATTTGGCCGGAGAGTGCTTTCTTGATAAACGCAGCCAATTTGAGTGCTGCCATGGCGGCATTGCGGGACAAAATCATTGACACGTTTCGACATGCATTTGGGAAACGAGCGTAAACGTATCGCGTGCAAGCGGCTCTGCGGTGTACAGTATACCCGCGGATCGGTGAAGTAGACTGATATCATTGTTTTTTTGTTCCTATTCTGCTGAGGTAATTGCAAAACTGTTCCGAAACGAGCGAGTTGTCATCCCGAGGTACGGTAGAGTAGACCGCCGGCGCACTTGCGTCGCTTCGACCGTGTTTCCAGCGGCCCCTCTCCGAACCGTGCGTGAGGTTCTCCCTCACACGGCTCTCCACAGAACGTTCGCCTGCCCGCGATAAGGTGCGAACGGACCCTGCTGGATGGCCGTAAGGCGGGGCAATTTGCCCGAATGCGCTAACCGCCTGGCGTACTATTCCCACGTGCGGCGGCAGCGGCCTTTGCCTGTCGGCCGGCTGCGCGCCAGGTTGCGGGCTATCCGTATATGAACGTAATAGTCCAGCTTCCCGAAGACGCCCATGAGACTTGGTGG
>JBGPOG010000535.1:0-3360 GCA_041487935.1 Chthonomonadia bacterium
GCGGTTGATCGCCGATCTCGAACGTCTACTTCAGGACGAGATTCGATTGGCAGCCAGGCTCTATGATATCCAGATCCACGATTCACGGATCGGATTTGAAGCGACGAACCAATACTACTATGTTCCGCTCGACCTCGTTGAGAAAGTTCTTAATTGCCGTGGCCTGTTAGACCGGTGGCTTCCGGCCGAGAAGTCCAAACGGTCGTTGTAAATTCGAAATTGGCGCCGAAGGTTGGAAGATGCTTACGTTATAGCTTTCTAAATAGCTTTCTAACCGCCTGATGGTGTTTCCGCAGCCAGCCCCGGACGATAGCCGTAGCACCGATACAGGTGGTATGAGCGAATCGGGGCTCTATAGACTCCCCGCCAATACACTCTTACGGGATCCGGCACCGGCTCGACGCGGTCGAAGACCAATTCGTAATTCGGCCTTTCCGGATCGTCCGGCGCGAGATCGTCCACCATGAGCGCCGAGCCGCCCGGGACCGGTTTCGAACTCTCGTTCCACAGCGTATAGCTGTTGAGCCGCGTGCCGAGAAACAGGCACCAGGTTTGCGGTTTGCCGGACATGTAGAATGCAAGGCGGCTCGCGTTATCGTACGTGACTGCGCCGACGGCAACGCGCTCGCCCGACCTGGCCATGGCCTCGCGCTCCCGGTCGGCCGCTGCGCCCAGCTCAGCGCCCCCATAAAGCTTTGCAATCTGGATATCCCAGTTTTGAGGCACTTGAATTCCAAGGGCTATCCGAAGTTCCGGCAGCGTCATCATGAGGCTGAGGATAACCGTCAACGAGACAGCGGCAAAGTGGAACCCACGCTTTATTCCCGGACGTTCGGAATAAACTGCACATGCGTAGAGCCCTGCCGGGGAGAGCCAGGCGCAAGCGGCCCAGTTTGCCTGGACTCGTGATTTTATGGTGAGAAGTAGAAAGAACGTGAGGACGGGCGCGCTGAACCAGAATAGGAACGAGCGGGCCCGGCCGGTTTCCGGATTTCGCTCGCGTATTGCCCGTGCCAGCTCCAAAATGAATGCCCAAAACAACAGCGGTGAGACCAGGGCAGCCTGAGAACCGAGAAACTCCAGAAGGCGGCTGTCGATTCCGCGGTCCGAACCTTTTCCGGTTAGCAAAAACAGGTGTCGGAACGTCATCCAGTCGTGACCGGCCTGCCAACTCAACGACGGAGCAAAGATAAGCGCCGCGATCGAAACAGACAGGTATGGACCTTGCGTGTGGAACACGTTTCGGAATTCCTTGTTCGCGCAGACGAACAACAAGAAGCATGGGATGAACAGCAGCATCGTGTGCTTACTCAACAGTCCGAGGCCCACCGAAGCTCCGAGACCGAACCAGGCCGATTGCGAGCGAAAAAGGATCGACCGGGATGCAAAGTACATAGCCCATGACCAGAAGAGGACGAAAAGCGGATCGTACGTAGCGACAAATCCGCCAACTGTAGCCAATGGAGTGATGCCGGCAACCACGGTTGCGAGGATTGCAGCCTTCCTGCCAACAAGGTCCCGAAATAGGAGGAAGAGGCTAAGCTGCGTGAGTAGTGATGCCAGGATTATCGGAAACCTGATTCCAAGAACCGCGTCCCCAAATACCCAGCACCCCGCGCGAATCCACCAGGCGATCATCGGTCCCTGGTCGTAATATCCCCAGGCGGGACGGCGGCTCCATTCCCAATAGTAAGTTTCGTCATTCGCCAAAGGGAACCGGAGAGCGAGAGCAAGATGTGCGACGGTGAAGATGAATAGAATCAATGCGGGCAGCGCCCAGGCAGGCGCTGCAGTTTTAGGTATGGAAGTGACCGAGGATGTTTGCTCGGAGGCCACGAATCCTCCTGGCTGGCGGGCGGAATGCGAAACTGGGAAAAATGCTAATCAGCCGTATCGAAAAGAGAGTCTCTCAATCCGAGATTGAGCTTGAAATCGGAGCTTGCTAGAATCCCGGCAAGCGTTCCTTCGCCGTTATGGATCTCTACTCGCGACGGCAGCCAGATGCCTGGCTTGATTTCCTTGAGCTCCAGGTAGAGGAACGTGGCCTTCAGCTTGCCGGTCGCGTCGTACCATTCGCGCTTCACGACGGCATGATTGTCGGAACGAAGCCAAACCAGATTTCTCGTGGAAGGATCGCCGGAGTAGGTGACCTCGAAGACAAAAGCGGGCGCGCCGTCCACAGGTTCTTCTCTTACGAACTTTCCACTCGCGGCTGCAAGCGCGCTGCGAGAGAAGATGCCTATGTCGAGGAGGGAGTGCCGCTTCGCGGATGCTGCGCCGATCTCGTCCCTCTTCTTGATACCGAGTTGCGGCAGTCTAATGTATTGAGTAGTTCCGTTTACGATCATGTAGCCGATTTTGCCCTGCATGCGGAATTTGTCCGGATCTTTGAAACTGAATTCCAGCTCCCTTAGCCGCGACATGAATCCGAAGTCTTTCTGAATCCTCCGCAGCTCCTCAGCATCGGCTTTGAGGAATGTGATGGTCGTCTGAAGATCGTGAATCCCATCCGTGACCATCGACTCAAATCGCGGACTTTCCGCGCGCGCCGATCCGCAGAGCGCCATGAGCGAACCGGTTGCAAATAATCTCCGTCCTATACTTATACAGCTCAAGATGGTTACCTTCCGAATATTCTATCGTGGCGGTTCGATTGCAGGTTGCGGTCACGTTCCACTGAAACTGACGATTATTTGGATTGGCTCCCGTCAACCCGGCAGGCAGATGCATCCATGTGACGAACAATCGGCTGGAAGCGTATGAAGTATATCGCAGTGAAGCGCAATGCGTCAACGTCCGCGGGCCACGGGTTTCAATTGATGTTCGCGGAGGAGTCTCGCGCACTGGAGCGGAACATTACACTGTAACCATTGTTGTGCTTACGCTTCTAAATCTACGTACACGGCGCGCGCCGAAGAGGTTGCCGGTGCGCGCTATTTTCGTTAGCCGGTCCGATCACCAGGAGGACAAGCGATGCCCGAATCAGTCAGCGCCAAGCTCGCTTCCGCGCGAAAACGCTGGAAGGCGGTTAAGGCCGTGGCAGGCAGCGGATGGGTTTTCTGTCTTCTTGCGGGACTGGCGCTGCTATCGTTCCACGTCGATCGGCTAATCGTGCTCACAACACTTGGGCGTTATTCGTGGCTCGCCTTGCTGGTATTCACTCTCTGTGCAGGCGGACTTCTGCTGATCGTTCTCCCGGTCCACAAGCCAATTGCGGATGAGGAATTGGCGGAGCAAGTCGAGCGCCGGTATCCTTCGCTAAACGAGCGTCTCCTGACAACGGTCGAGCTATCCCGTACCGGGGCGTTAGCCGGCACGTCGGTGCAGATGGTGTCCGCCCTTGCCGGCGAAACCGAGGGA
>JBGPOG010000536.1:0-3351 GCA_041487935.1 Chthonomonadia bacterium
CCGCCGGTTCTGGCGATGTCTTTGATGAACTCTTCGTCGAATTCCTTACAGCGGGATTTCAGACGATCGTAATCCCGCGCCGCAAACGTAAGCAAGCTCGTGATGCCGGCTGCGTTGCGGCGCCAGTAGGGGCGCAGCCTGCGGCCGAAGTAATTAATTGAAAACTCGTCGTCGTACGCAAGCATCAACATTCTGGAAACCGGCTGGGCGCCGACGTTACCCAGATAGAGCACGGAGGCGATTACAGGAGTATCGTCGCGCACCGCGCGAGGGGAATGGAGGTCCAGTGAAGCAGCTTTCCCATTGTCGACGAACTCTTTCAAGCATTTTGCGTTCGACGCGACTGTTTGCCGGGCCTCGAAGACTTTGCCCGCGACATACGCGAAGCCCCAGTCGATCCGCGTATCGTCGCCCGCTCGCTCGAGTACGGGCTGATCGTCGGTCCCGATGCGCTCGAAGGACAATACCCCCATCGCTCCGCCGACCCACGCAACCGATTGATCGGTCGAATGGACGGCAAGCTCGCTGCTGGCGCTGAAGTAGATCGAGGTGTCGTGGTTCTTCCCGTCCAGGCTCCGCACGTCCCAGGTGAGATAGGTCAGCGGACGTGAGAGAACGTCTATATCGTCCGGCAGCGCCGGGGTCATGAACGTCAGCGTAACGGCCATCTCCTGGCTTTTGAAGTCGTAAATGGTCCGGGTCGGCCAGACCTGCACGTTGGTCTGTTCCATTGGAGGGGTAGACTTCGGCTCGTCGCCCATGAGCCGGAAGGACTTACCGTCGATTCGGATCAAGCTGACGAGAGAGTGCTTGGCGCGCGTCCAGTGCCGGGTGGCGTCATCGGTTAGTTTGTCGGCTCCGGACCAGATGCTGAAGTAGGGGTCGTGCGTCACGAGCGGAACGGCAGGCGGGCGAAGCTTGGGAATGGCGGGTTGGGCGATGCCGCTACGAACGGTGCCAATGAGCGCGGCAAGGGCAAGCAGCCCGAGGAGAAGTCTGTGCATGGGGAGGTTATCCTTTCGGCATTTAGTTCGACGGCGCCGACCCTAACACCTTGGATTCATCCTCACCAAGCACAGTCAGCGGCATAACGGTCACGCGATCCGAAAGCGGGTATGAACGGCTACCCGGATAGAGGACTGTAAGATGCTCCAGATTTAGGTCCTCTAGGGCGGTTCGGATTGAAGGCGTAAGGCGTGGGGCGTCCTGGCGTTTGACTTCAACGCCGTAACGGCGACCATCTTTGAACAAAAGGAGGTCCAGTTCCGCTCCTTGGTGCGTTGCCCAGAAATAGGCTTCGCCTGGCCGGATAGCTTTCAGCGTCTCTTCGATTGCATACCCTTCCCAGGAAGCCCCAAGCTTGGGATGGGATAGCAAATCGATCTCCGTGCGGATTCCGAGCAAGGCATGAAGCAGCCCGGAGTCGCGTACGTAGACCTTAGGGGATTTTACCTGGCGCTTCTTCAAGTTCTCGTGCCACGGTTGGAGTTGTCGCACCATAAAGAGGCCGGAAAGTAGATCGAGATATCTTCGTACACTTGTTTCGCCAACCCCCAAAGATCGGGCAATTTCGGCCCCGTTCCAAATCCCGCCGTGGTAATGGGCTATCATCGTCCAACATCGAAGCATGGTTACGGGGGGAATATCAAAACCCAGCAACGGTATGTCGCGTTCGACAAACGTTTGTAAAAAACTGCGCCGCCACGCCACGCTCCCTTCGTCCGAATCTGCAAGGTAGGCAAGCGGAAATCCTCCTCTCTGCCAGTGAGTATCGATCCACGCGGTCCCAACTTCCTCCAAGCTGAACACGGATAGCTCGATTGTCTCGATTCGTCCGGCAAGGCTTTCGGAGGATTGGCGAATAAGAGACGGCGACGCGCTGCCTAGAATCAGGAACCGCGCTGTGAGCGGAGACCGGTCGGCGAGAACCCTTAGGATCGGGAACAAATCGGGGTGGCGCTGAATCTCATCGATTACCACGATCCCTTTAAGCGGCGAGAGAGCCGTCAATGGCTCCGAGAGTCGTGCAAGACTTGTGGGGTCTTCGAGATCGAAGTAATTGATAGAATCAGCCGGCACGATTTGTCGCGCGAGAGTCGTCTTTCCACATTGACGAGGACCGATAATAGCCACAATCCGGCTTCGGTTTAGTGCGGAGTGGATTAGTGCAAGCGCCTTTGTCCTTACGATCATGTGAAGATTATACCATGAAAATCCTCCATGTCACGGCTGATTTTCATGGTAATTAAGGTATGCGCTTACTTCGCCGATACAATCCGGTAGAGCCGCAGCAAATGAAGCTCCTCGTACGGCACCTCGCCGTTCAACGCCTCGAACACCGGTCCAAGCCGCTCGTGGCCAAGCTGATCGAACGCAGCCAAAGCGTGTTCGCGATCTGCGGTATCCAGTTTGCATTCCGCCAGAATCCGCCCGGCGTCCAGTGCGCGCCCGGAACGGGAGTATTCGTTCAGATGCTGGATGACGGTCGACCGTTTGATTCCCCACGTTTCGCAGATCGCATTGATATCAGCGCCCTCAGAGAAGGCCTCTCCGATCTCTCTTCGGCGCCGGCTTGGTCTGGGCATGGGAGCAAGGCGGGTAGAGTCCGGCAAATTGGGGTCTATTCCGCACTCCTCGACATGCCTCTTGATAACCTCTACGAATCGCTCACCATACGCCGCCGCCTTCCGCTCTCCCACTCCGTTCACCTGCAGGAGGGCGGAGATCGTCGCCGGGTAGGTCGAGGCCATTTGGATCAGCGTGCTGTCATGGAAAACGACGAACGGAGGCATTCCTATCTCGGTGGAGATGTTCTTTCGCAGCTTGTGCAGCGCTTCGAATAGAACCGCATCGTATCCGGTGGGCTCTTCTTCGCGGCGAGAGATTCGAGTCGGCTCGATCGCAATGAGTACCGGTTCTCCCGCGAGCGCGCGGCGGCCTGCGTCTGTAATCTGGAGCGTCCCGTGCTCGAGCTCCGCGTGGATGAGACCCGCATCGATGAATCTATCCGCCAATGTTTTCCATCGGTCCGCCTTTTGGTGCATGCCGGATCCATACGCCGGCACTCTGTCGTGCCGCCAATCCAAGACTTTCTGGCTTTTCGACCCGCGTAAGACGTCCACGATGTGCCCGCGACCGAACTTCTGCTTGCACTGCTCCATGCACGATAGAAACAGCTTCGCATCGCTCGAAAAATCGATCTTCTCGAGTCCGGATGCCGGCGCAAGGCAGCGGTCGCACATCTCGCAAGACGACTGCGGGGGATCGTCCCCGAAGTAGGCCAGCAGCGTATGGCGGCGGCAGAGCTGGGATTCCGCAAAGCGGACCATCTGCTGCAGGCGCGCGTTTCGC
>JBGPOG010000537.1:0-3345 GCA_041487935.1 Chthonomonadia bacterium
GGATTGTCTTCGACCAACAGCAGATTGATAGTTCTAGCGGGCAAATTACTCACGTGGCGGCAGCTTTACGATGTTGATCCAATAGTCTTCGACGGCGCTGCTGATGACCTCGATGAATCGCTCCATCGTGACCGGTTTTGTGATGTAGGAGTTGGCGTGCAGTTGGTAGCTCTGCAGAATGTCTTGTTCCGCCTCGGAGGTGGTCAGCACAATGACTGGGATGGTCAGCAGATCCGGATCATTCTTGATCTCTGCCAGCACCTCGCGTCCATCCATGTTCGGCATGTTGAGATCCAGCAGGATGAGATCGGGACGCGTCGCGTCGTTATAGGAACCCTCGCGGCGAAGAAAAGCAATCGCCTGCTCGCCATCTTCGACGGCGCTTAGCTTGTTTCGAAGCTTGCCAATCTCGAATGCCTTGATTGTCAGCCGGACATCTGCCTGGTTGTCTTCCACTAACAGTATTTCGATCGCTTTGACTGCCTTGGAGTCTTGCGTAGTCATAGTATATGTTTCATCCCATTAATGACGATACCATTATAATCGACTAATGTTCACACATTTCCTAAAACAGATTCTGGCGGGATTCCTATCTATGCCGACCGGGCTCCAAGGCAGACGGCAGCGGCATCCGGCAGGGTAAAGAAGAAGGCCGCGCCGCTGCCCGGCTCCGATTCCACCCAGATTCTCCCGCCATGCCGCTCTACCACTCGTTTGCACGTCGTAAGACCGACGCCTGATCCAGCGTATTTGGCTCTGTTGTGCAGGCGCTGAAAAATGACGAATATGCGTTCGGCATGCTTTGCTTTGATCCCGATGCCGTTATCCTGCAAGGAAAAGCGCCACTCGCCATCGAGGGCCGTGGCCGAGAGATGCAGGCGTGGGGCTTCCTCGCCGCGAAACTTGATCGCATTGCCGATCAGGTTCTGAAGGACTAATCGGATCTGCGAGGCATCGGCGGTCACGGTGGGAAGAGGGCCGGAGGTGATGACGGCTCCTGTCTCCTCAATCAGTATTTGCAGATCGGTCACGACCTCCGTAAGCAGGGAACCGACCGAAATCGGGTGCATCGGTTTGCCCTGTGTCCCAACTCGGGAGTAGGCCAGCAGGTCGTTGATCAGGCACTTCATACGTACGGCGCCGTCGACGGCGTATGCGATATATTCGCGCGCTTCGTCATCCAGGCGGTCCCTGTACTCCAGATCCAACAACTCCAAGTAGCTTCCAATCATCCTTAGAGGTTCCTGGAGATCGTGCGAAGCCGCATAAGCGACCTGTTGAAAGTCAGCGTTCGATCGCTCGAGTTCCGCCGTCCGCTTGCTCACTCTCGCTTCCAACTCGTCATTTGTTCGCAGCAGCGCTGCTTGAGTTTGCTTGAAATCATCGATGTCGGTATAGGTCCCCACCCATTGGACTATCTCGCCTGCTTGGTTGCGCCGCGGGAGTGCGTGAGAGAGATGCCAGCGGTAGGCTCCATCGGATGCCCGCTTAAGCCGGCATTCAACTTCGAACGATTTGTCCAGCGTGAACGCGTCAGTCCAGCGATCGATGCAATTCTGCAAGTCATCAGGATGAATGGCAGGCTGCCAGCCCCAATTCCCCGCCTCTTCCAGAGTCATACCTGTGTATTCGAACCAGAGTTGATTATAGTAGTCGATATTTCCGTCCGGCCTGGAAGTCCAAACGATCTGCGGCATCGAGTCGGCAAGGAAGCGATACCAGGATTCGGTCTCGCGCAGCTCAGCGTTCGCCGGTTGAAGAGAAGCCGCCAACTCCTCTACGTTCTGGTGGGTCCGATCCTGCTCGGAGTAATCCCGTCCATCAAACGCTTCCTCGGATTTTACGTGCAATGTGTCGTCGCCGCGGATGGTCCCGCGTTTTGCCGCATCGCTCTTCTGAATGGGTGCTTTCAATTACTAAGGACCTCCGTTTCCAAACCGATGGCGTTGGAGTAAGGCAGGGTAAAGAAGAAAGTCGAGCCGTGACCGAGCTCCGATTCCACCCAGATTCGTCCCCCGTGCCGCTCGACCACACGTTTACAGGTCGTCAGTCCGATGCCCGTTCCAGAGTATTCTGCCATGTTGTGCAGGCGCTGAAACATAACGAAGATTCGTTCGTTATCCTGTGCTTTCATTCCGATCCCGTTATCCTGAACGGAGAAGCGCCACTCGCCATCGGCCTGTACGACCGCAAGATGCACGCGGGGAGCTTTCGCGCCTCGAAACTTGATCGCATTGCCGATCAGGTTCTGAAGCACCAACTTCAACTGCGAGCCATCGGCGGTCACGGTGGGCATCCGGTCGGAAGTGACGACGGCGCCCGTCTCTGCAATCCGAAGCTGCAGGTCGGCCTGGACGTCATCAAACAGGGAGTTGACCGATGTAGACTGCATCGCTTTTCCCTGTGATTCGAGGCGTGAATAAGCCATTAGATCGTTAATCAGGCATTTCATGCGAGCCGCGCCGTCGACGGCGTAGGCGATATATCCGCGCGCCTCGTCGTCCAGACGGTCCCCATACTCCAGATTCAACAACTCCAGGTAGCTTCCAATCATCCGCAGAGGTTCTTGGAGATCGTGCGAGGCCACAAAAGCGTAACGCTCGAGATCTAAATTGGAACGGGCCAGATCCTGCGACTGCTTCCTCACGATCGCTTCCACCTTCTTGCGCATTGTAATATCACGAAGGAAACCGGTGAAACGACGCTGGTTGCCAAAGCAGAACTCGGTCACAGCCAATTCCGCCGGAAAGGTCGTTCCATCTTTACGTTGCGCTATCACCTCCCGCCCGCCAATCCCGATAATCTTCTTCTCGCCGGTCTCACAATAGTCGGCAAGGTAGGTGTCATGCTCGTAATGGGAACTGGGCATGAGAATGTCGACGTTGCGCCCGACAGCCTCGCCGGCGCCGTAGCCGAACAAGACTTCCGCCGAGGCATTGAATCGCTCGATAATTCCAAGTTCGTCTATAGAAATGATTGCGTCGACGGCATTATCCAGAATGGCCCGCGCCCGCGCCTCGCTTTCGCGCAGCAGATCTTCCGACTGCTTGTGCGCGGTGATGTCGTCCACAATGCCGGCATAGCCGTTAGTCTCTCCGCTGCCTTGTATGCCGGAGACTCTTATTCGCGCCCAGACTGCCGTCCTGTCTGAATGCAGGAAGCGGTATTCGCCATCAAGTATTGTCAGCTTCGCTGCCGCATGCCCCCAATCTGTGGTTAACCGTTCTCGGTCATCCGGATGAATGGACTCGTTCCATCCTTTACCCTCTGCCTGCTCCCGGCCAATCCCCGAGGCCCGCAGAAAGGCGGGATTAGTATACGTACACTTGCCCTGTGTATCCGTTA
>JBGPOG010000538.1:0-3343 GCA_041487935.1 Chthonomonadia bacterium
CCGAGCCAGCGCCACTTCATCGGGAGGGCGAGGCTCCTGCCGAGCCAGCGCCGCGCGACACTACAGCTCGGCAGGAGCCTCGGCCTCCCAGAATTGCCGACCGTATCCTAGATATCCGAGCTTATCGAGAGTCGAGAATAGGAGAACAATATGGCCGAACTTAAAGAAGGTGAACGCATTCGCGTGATAGCGCGGGAGCCTGTGGAAGACGATAGCAAATCCGGTCTTTACTACCGGCACTTTGCCGGAATGACCGGGACAATTCAGAAAATCTACAGTAAGACCGAAGTCGCGATAGACATAGAGCACGACAGCCTGACCAAAGAGATCCGAAAGCGGCATGAAGACGTTCGAGAACAGATGAAAACTAAGTGGCTGGAAGGACTATCCGAGGAGGGCCGTAGCCGGCTAACCGAACGCGAAAAAGACTTTCACCTTCGCTACGTCATTCTTGTCGGAATGCAAGACCTCGAAAAGCAGGGGCCTAGGGCGGCGGCATCCAAAGAGCCTGTCGAGCCGGCAAAGAGCTCGAGCGATTCAGGGCCGCAGTCTTCGGAGGACCCCGCGAATCCTCCACGCAAGACCTTGGCTGAGCTTGAAGCAGCCGAAGAAGCGGAGCTCTTAAGACGGGCCAGCGGAGGGTCCTCGGAGTAATGGATCGCGCAGGGTCTGTCCAATCAGCAGCGCCGGCCTGGCAAACGGGTGAATGTGGATGCCGCGACGGTTAGCGGTTCATCGCGCTTGATTCTCGGGGCCACGACACGCAAAATCCGACTATTTCAGTTGGAGAGTCCGATCACTGCGCCGCGAACTTGCTCTTGCGATGTTCTTCTTTTTCGATCCGGAAACAGTAATTAACGATCTCGTTCCGGGTTGCTTCGTCGATATCCACGAATTCACACTGAGCAGTGAATGGGAGCGCATCCCTCCTGTCAGCCACGGTGCTCGAACGCACAAGGGCTTTGAAGGAAGCGCGTTGAAGCTCGGCATCTTGGAACATAACCTGCACGCTCGTATCTCGATCCAATCGCGTTGGAAGCGCAATTCGAAATCCGCCGGCGGAGAGATTGTCGAGCTTGCCCCTGAGCATAAGATCATTGAGCGACGAATGGCCGCAGATGCTTACCAGAGCCGGGAGTTCCACAGGTACGCGGAAGTACTCCCGCCGCTGCAGGCGATACAAGGACGGCGGGCGCGCGACAAATACTGAAAGGCCGCTCGCGCTTCGCCGGCAGTCCTTCACTTTCGTTTCGAAATACAGCAAGGCAGACCGAACTGCTACGACCGCGTGTATAGGAGTGCCGGCACGGATTGCAGAATCTGGATCGAGACCGGAGCACTCGAGCTCGACCAGGCCCTTCTGTAGGGACACCACGCCGGCAGTGATCGCACGGCCCGTATTCGAACCCGGGAGTTCCAGCCGTACTTCCATACCGATTTGAAGCGCTTCGGATTTTACGATTTCCACCGCTCCGGGTGTGCGCAACGAATCTGCAATCCTCAGCTCAATGAGCCTGCGTCCGTAATGAAAGGCTACATAAAGAAGTAATCCCACAATCACGAAGCAGACGAACAACAATTGTTCCGCTGCAAACAGGCGTGCCAGCGCCTCTTCCAGCGGCGAAAACCAGAATGAAAGTGGCGCCACGAGAATATATAGAAACGAATGCATGGTGGTTCATTCCATGATTGTGCGCGCCGGAACGATGATTAAGATGCCTCTCTCACTGCAAATGTCAGAGATCCGCAGAGGCCAAATGGATTTGGCGCCCAAGGGAGAACGCATTCCGGGATTCTATGTGAATTGCGTCACACCCGGAACTTCTCGGCGTAATTCGGGTCTATATAGATGTAACTTCGCTTGAGACGTCAGCGAACCCCATCGCAGACAACCAAATACTGTAACGAGCTGGCCAGCAGAATTCTATATCGGCAAAACTTAATATCGACAATTGAATATCGGACGTAACGCCCGTCGTTTGAAGTCGGGCAACAAGAAAACTCCATAGCGGCACAATTGAATATCGGCCGTAAATCAAAAAACTGAATACGAGCTTGGCTCGATAGGGCCAAAAGAAAGAGCGAGCGCTCGGGAGTAGAGCGTTCGCTCTTTGCCGTGTAAGGGGAATTCAGGCGATCTGTGGGCTTGGAAAACTGAGCTTCGTCAGTTCTCGTTCAGGAGGAAGGTGTGACGGCCAGGCGAAGGCGTGCTTGAACGCGGCATCCTGGCATTCCCGCAGACGTTTGAAGTCGATAATATCCTGGGTCAGTAGCATCTCAATCTCGAATGGAAGCCGCACATTGTGAAGACCGGCATTATCGGTGCATAGAACGATGTCGACGCCCTCGCGCCCACATACGTCGAATACCGTCCGGAGCTCCGTAATATCCTTCATCGTTCCAGTCTTTAGATAGGTCGTCGGGCAGACCTCGAGACATTGGCCGCGCGCGGCCAACTCGGGTAAGAGATGAGGGAATCTCAGAGGAATCTGAATTCCGTGCCCAATCCGGTCGAGATACGGAAGCAGGTCCGGATGGCAGCCGTTCTCGGTCTCATACAAATGGCCCGTCGTCTTTAATCCCAACGATTTTGCATATCGAAACAACTCCAAAAGTTCGTCCAACTTTCCTCCATAAAGCGTATCAGGGCCCGCCAGATCGATCCCGCAGACCAGCCCGCGCATAGCTGCGGCGACATCGAGGATCGCTCGATTTATCTCCAACGACAGCCTGCTGTGCATGCAGAGAATCTGCCGCATCAGCAGCGGATACTCGCGCTGGACCCCGGAGGCCCCGACGGTGCGGACGACGTCGCGCATTTGTGCGATACGCTGCGATACTGTCTTTTCGCGATCGGTACGGTAATAGGGCGTGTGCCGAAGCTCGAGGTAGCAAATGCTCTCGAAAACATAGGCCCCGCGAACCAGCTTCGAGACAAAGTAATCCAGGGTGTTCAGCCGCTGCACCCCTTCCACCATCGAGTGAAGCTCGATATATTCGGTGAGCGAAGAACGCGGCCGAGTGAAGAAGTCTTCGAGGTCTTCGTAATTCGGGAATTTCGAAGCGAGCGGGTGTCCGGTCCTTATGAGGTATCGCCAGAATACGCGAGGCACGACGGATCCGCCAAGGTGTCTATGAAGCTCTGCGTGGAGGGACATGTGGCGATCGGGTTCCCAAGGGTATGGCCTCGATTCACCATGGCTGTCTGGTTGGATCGGGCTTGGTTAGTCTGGAGATAACAGAGGTAATTGCAAAACTCGACAAAGCGTAGGTATCCCGTCATCCTGAACGGAGTGAAGGATCTGTTTTTGATCTCACAGATCTTTCGGTGCCGGGCTAAAAG
>JBGPOG010000539.1:0-3333 GCA_041487935.1 Chthonomonadia bacterium
GTACTTGTATCTATACACCGGAGATCTCCAGTTGCTGCGGGAGCACTATCCCTACATGACTAGATTCGTGCGGAATGTACAATCGTTGGCGAAGGACGGGATCGTCGATCGCGGCTACGGCGATTGGTGCCCGCCCGGAAGCGTCCAGCCCGTTGAAACGCCTCCCGCCCTTACGGTAACCGCGACTTATTATCAATCGGTCAGGGCTGTGGAATGTTCCGCCAGGGCATTGGGCCGACCGGAGGATGAGGCGGAATTCGCAGAAATGGGCAATCGCGTGAAAGCGGCATTTATCCGGCAGTTCTACGATCCCAACCGTCACAGTTTCGGCAGCCAGACCGGCGATGCGATGGCCCTCGCCCTGGGCCTGGCGCCAACCGGGGAGGACGAGGCGGTTGCGACAGACCTGACGCGGGATATTACCGAGCGCCATGCCGGCCATCACTCGACAGGCATCTTCGGCAGCCGCTGGCTATACGACGCCCTGTGCGAACACGGCTCGGGCGCTACGGTTATGAGTCTGTTGCACAATACGACGTATCCAAGCATCGGGAACCTGTTCGCCAAAGGCGCGACGACGTTATGGGAGTGCTGGGGAGAACCTGAACTGGATAAGAAGTGGGGCGCTCGGTCTCTCAATCACCCGATGCAGGGCGGTTTCGACGCGTGGTTCTATCAGGGACTCGCCGGAATCCGGCCCGATCCGGAATCCGCCGGGTTCAAGCACTTCACCATTAGCCCGCAGATGACGCCCGGCCTACGCTGGGTTCGTGCGGAGTACCATTCGATTCGCGGTCCGATCGAGAGTTCATGGAGACGCGACGGAATTCACCTAATCATGGAGATTTCGGTCCCGCCTGGTTCGAGCGCCACGGTCTATGTTCCAGCGACCGACGCAGCGTCGATCAAAGAAAGCGCGGGTGAGATTACAAAGCCAAGCTCGGCGCGATTGGAGCGGCTGGAGAAGGGCCGGGCCATTTTCTCGGTGGCCTCAGGCCGGTATCGGTTCGAGAGCCGTACTGCGCCATAAACTCCCGCGTTCCATAGGATCGGCGCCGATCACGCCGGTCTACTTTCTATATCTAGCCGCTTCGGAATCTTCCGGCGTCACCTCCAGGGTGATAATCTCAACTCCGCGCAGCACCTTAATCTCTTGTGCCTCGCCAATTCGTCGATCCGTCAGAAGACGATGAAGATCGTCCATTCCCTTAAGCGGTTGGCCGGCGAAGCTGACGATAACGTCCCCTTCGCGCAGGCCGGTTCGCTGCGCAGGGGTGTCCGGTTCCACGGAGACGACCAGCACGGCGTATTCCGACGGCAGGTCGTGGCGCCGCAGCAGCCGGCGGTGGATTGGCGCGTTCTGGCCGCCGAATCCTAGATAGCCTCGTCTTATCCGCCCGTCGCGGATCAGCATGCCGGCCACAAAGCGTGCCGTATTGCTTGGGATTGCGAAGCAGAGGCCCTGTGCCGGCAGGATTACTGCTGTATTCACCCCGACTACCTCGCCACGCGAATCGATTAGGGGTCCGCCCGAATTTCCCGGGTTGAGCGCGGCGTCTGTTTGAATGATGCTGTCCATCAATCGTCCCGATTGCGATCTTAGCGACCGGCCCACCGCACTTACGACACCTGCCGTGACTGTAAACTGGAATCCGTATGGGTTGCCAAGAGCGATCACGAGCTGTCCAACCCGCAGTGCAGCCGAATCGCCCAAACCTGCTGACGGCAGGCCGTGCGCTTCCATACGGATGACGGCCAGGTCGGTATCCGGGTCTTCACCGATGAGATCGGCGCGGCCGGATCGCCCGTCGTTCAGCGTCACCTCGATGCCAGATGCCTCATGTACCACGTGGCTGTTGGTCAGGATAAATCCATCCGGCGTAAAGACGAACCCGGAGCCGGTACCCTTCGCCTCCGGGGGCCTTGGATACCGGCTGTTTCGGGCTTCACGCCGGTGCGTTACCTCGATATTCACGACGGACGGGCTGACTTTTTCGGCTGCGCCGACTACGGCTTGGGAATATGCGTCAAGTAGCTCCGCATCCGATTGAGCTACGATTTCTTCACGTGTATCCTCTTCATTCATAGAATCTGCGCCAGATCGATTCAAACCTGAGTTCATGTGTATTTCCTCCACTATGGCTTCCGGAAGACCCCCCCGCGAAGCCGCACTATAATTAATATCGTAGGATTGTCGTAAAAGTGCCCCGAGATATCAATCAATGCGGTGCTGCGCCGGCTGCGGGCTGTGGGCATCGTTTATCGTCAACCTGCAGTCGTTCATGAAATGAAGCTGACAACTGCCAACTGTTCATAAGTTAGACACTCGTTGATGCGTAATACACTTTCAAGCATCTCACTAACCCATACATGCCAATCGTCGGCAGTCTCTGGTACAATTCCCAACTCTCCGAGTGGCGCCTTGAACCGCGGATTCTGCGACTGGATTCGGCGAAAGCAGCTAACCACGAAAGATGCCTCGTCCGCTGTCCAGGAACTCATCCAAGGATCTTCTCTTTCAGCCGGGATTACCGGAAAAGTGAAGTCTCTTGATGCAGTTTTCTGAGAGGGCAAGGACTTACCACAACCGTATGGACGCAAAACCTCTTGCCAGACTTGGGCTAGCCGTGAGTATTCCCCAGGCACAGAATCCGGTGCTCGTTCAGCGTAATCAAGAAGACTACCGATCCACCACCTACGTTGATCGCACATTATTTCTCGTACGAAATCGTGTGGAGGGAACCCGCAAAGCGCACGGAGTAGCGATTTGAGCTCATGTCCCGATTGTTTCCTTAGGAAATCCTCAATGCTGTGCGACAAGAACGCGTCAGGTTCATTCGTGTCGTAATCGACATAGTTCGCGGAGCTATCCGCATACAAAAGCGGTTTACCCGGCACGGCGAGAAACCTGCGATCGCGACTGTCATCCCACCACCAGAGTCTCCGGTCGCTGTCCAATCCTCGAGCGGCGTAATCGGTTAGCACCTCACCAAGCGACCGGTCAATGAATTGCTCAAACGGCGGCACGTCCACCGCGTAGAGACTTATGCGGACACCCATTTCACGCTCTCAATCCATGTTTATGCACGCCCAAACTTCATCTCCCCGATCGATTTCGCCTTCAAAGAGACGGATAATAGTAATGCGCCTCCGTTGTGAGCATCGAAATACTGTTTCTGGCCCGGAACGAAATGAACCATGTCGATGGACATCACATAAGTCGTCCGCGAGCCACCGTCCCGGCTACGAACTTCGAACCAGTCGCGCACCCTGATTTTGCCCGATTCCCAATGACCAGGACAGATGATCACCGGCGCCCCTTACGAAGAACAC
>JBGPOG010000540.1:0-3332 GCA_041487935.1 Chthonomonadia bacterium
GAAGCCGTATGGATGTCGGAGCGGGACGGCTGGAACCACCTCTATCTTTGCGATACGGCGACTGGACAGGTAAAGAACCAGATTACGAAAGGCGAATGGGTGGTTCGCGCGGTCGAGCGAGTGGACGATGAGAAGCGGCAGATCTGGTTTACGGCCGGCGGCATTAGCCCCAGTCAGGATCCTTACTACCTGCACTACTGCCGAATTAACTTCGACGGGACCGGCCTGACGGCGCTGACTGACGGTGACGGCACCCACTCGGTTTCGTACTCGCCTGATCGCAGATACATCGTTGACACCTATTCGCGGGTGGACACTCCTCCGGTTTCCGAGCTTCGGAGCGCGGACGACGGAAAGAAGCTCCTGGATCTCGAGCGGGGAGACGCATCTGCGCTTCTTGCGAAGGGATGGAAATACCCGGAGAGATTCGTCGCAAAGGGCCGGGATGGGAAGACCGGCATCTACGGGGTTATCTGGCGGCCGGCGAATTTCGATCCGGCGAAGAAGTATCCTGTCATCGAGACGATCTATGCCGGTCCGCAAGGGTCATTCGTTCCTAAAGCGTTTTCCGCACAGCCACGATCTCAGTCGCTGGCCGATCTCGGATTCATTCTCGTCCAGATGGACGGAATGGGCACCAATAACCGGTCGAAGGCGTTCCACGACGTCTGCTGGAAAAACCTTGGGGATGCGGGATTTCCGGATCGGATCCTCTGGATGAAAGCGGCCGCCGCAAAATATACATATATGGATCTGACACGCGTGGGGATATATGGCACTTCCGCGGGAGGTCAGAATGCTCTCGGAGGAATCTTGCAGTATCCGGACTTTTACAAGGCATGCGTGGCCGACTGCGGGTGTCATGACAACCGCATGGATAAGATCTGGTGGAACGAGCAGTGGATGGGCTGGCCGGTGGACTCGCGCTATGCCGAAGAGTCAAACGTCACACTTGCTCCAAAGCTCCAGGGCCGATTGCTCCTGATGGTCGGCGAGTTGGACAATAACGTTGACCCGGCGAGCACGATGCAAGTGGTCAATGCGTTGATCAAGGCGAATAAGGACTTTGACCTGCTGGTTGTGCCCGGCGCCGGGCACGGAGTGGCCGGCTTGCCTTATGGCAGGCGGAGGCTGCAGGATTTCTTCGTACGGAACCTCCTCGGCAAAGAACTGCCGAACCGCAATGCGGAACAGCGAGCGACAGCCAACTCTCAGCCTGCCGGCAGCAGTTCAAATTCCGGCGGAGATTAGGGTGGCAGGTACATCCGATTCGGCCATTGAGCAGCCGAATCCGATAGACTAGGAATCAACGATGCGAACCATGCTATACGTATTGAACGTTTCAGCGCTTATCGCGACACTCGTGCAACCGAGCGGTGCGGCAAATCCGGAACCCATGGAAAAAATTAAACCAGTGATTCCCATCAAGGCGCAGAGGTTCAGCCTCCGTGACGTCAGGCTCCTGGACGGCCCTTTCAAGCACGCCATGGAACTCGATCATCGTTACTTATTGAGCCTCGACACGGAACGCCTGCTGCACAACTTCAGGATTAATGCCGGGCTTCCATCGACCGCCAGGCCGCTCGGCGGCTGGGAAGCGCCGGACGTGGAGGTTCGGGGCCACTTCGTGGGCCACTATCTTTCCGCCTGCGCGAAGATGTACGCCAGCACGGGCGACGAAAAACTCAAGCAAAACGCCTCTTACATGGTTGCGGAGCTTGCGAAGTGCCAGGATAAGCTGGGCAACGGCTATCTCAGCGCATATCCTGAGAGTTTCATCGACCGCGTAGAGGCCCGCCAACGCGTCTGGGCGCCGTGGTATACGCTCCACAAAATCTACGCCGGGCTGCTCGATATGTATCTGCTTTGCGATAACAAGCAGGCTCTCGACGTAGCCGAAAAGATGGCGCAATGGGCCAAGCGACGCGTGGACAGGCTCACCGACCAGCAGATGCAGGCCATGCTCGGCACCGAGCACGGCGGCATGAACGAAGCGCTGGCGAACCTATATGCTGTCTCCGGGAACAAGGAATACCTCGCATTATCCCGGCGGTTCAATCACCGTGCAGTGCTAGATCCGCTCGCCCGCCGCGAAGACCGCCTCACCGGATTACACGCCAACACCCAGATTCCCAAGATTATCGGCGCAGCTCGTGAGTACGAGCTGACAGGCGACGAAGCCATGCGCACCACCGCGAGCTTCTTCTGGGATGTGGTAACCAAGGAGCGGTCTTACGTCATCGGCGGGCACAGCGATGGCGAAAGCTTCTCGCCTAAGGAGCACCTATCCCGATACCTCAGCGCCAACACGACCGAGACCTGCAATACATACAACATGCTCAAGCTGACCGAACACCTGTTTCAGTGGGACCCGAAGGCCGAATACGCGGACTACTACGAGCGCGCGCTCTACAACCACATCCTGGCATCGCAGAATCCCGAAACCGGCATGACGTGCTACTATGTTCCGCTCCGATCCGGCTCCCGAAAGGTGTTCAGCACACCGAATGGCTCGTTTTGGTGCTGTACGGGCACGGGGGTGGAGAACCACGCCCAGTACGGCGAGGGCATCTATTTCCACGATGCTAAAGGCATCTTCCTCAACCTCTTTATCGCTTCCGAGCTGCGCTGGAAGTCGAAAGGGATTACGCTCAGGCAGGAAACGCAATTTCCGGAGGCTGGCTCGTCGCGCATCTCCTTTACTTGCGAGCGCCCGGTCGAGCTTGCGATTCGCGTAAGGCATCCGTCCTGGGTGACGTCCGGTTTCCGGATCACGTTAAACGGCAGGTCCATATCGGATTCGAGCAATCCCGGCAGCTATGCGACGATCTCGAGAACCTGGAAGACCGGCGATACCCTGGAAATTTCCTTGCCGATGACGCTGCGCACCGAAGCCTTCAAGGATGACTCGCATCGCCTTGCATTCCTGTATGGCCCTATTGTGCTTTGCGGCGAAGTTGCCCCCAGGTCGCCAGCGCCGGACATTGTTTCGCCGAGCGGACACGTCGTCGATGCCATCGCTCCTGTAATCGGCAAGCCGCTTTGCTTCACCGGTTCCGCGAAACGTTTTTGCGTGCCGGGCAAGGAGAAAGGATCAGAGGTCTCACTAAACCCGTTCTACCGAATGTCTGACCGGAACTACGCTGTCTATTTCGACGTGCTCTCTCCGGAGCAGTTCAAGGCGAAAGAAGAGGCGCAAGCGGAACAGATCGCCCGGCGAAAGGAGATCGCGAGCCGGTTGGTAGATGAGGTTCTCCCGGGCGACCGGCGGAGTGAGCGCATCCATCGATTTGTCGGAGAAACCACCTACGATGGCGGCTTTGGAGACCGCC
>JBGPOG010000541.1:0-3311 GCA_041487935.1 Chthonomonadia bacterium
CAGGTCCCCGCGCAGCAGCTCGCTCATATGAAGCTCCTCCACAGCATCCAGCCGGCGATTGATCTTTGCCGGTTCCAGCAGCGGTTCCTCGATCCAGCGGCGCAGCATCCTCCCTCCCATCGGGGTGAGTGTTTCATCGATTACGCCGAGGAGGGTCCGGCTCCGCCCGCCATCGGAAAGCGTTGCGGTGAGCTCCAGATTCCGGCGCGCCGGCGCGTCGAGCACCATAAACTCGCGGGTTGAGTAAGTGCTGAGGCTGGTGATGTGAGTAAGCGCGCCGGTTTGCGTTTCTTTAAGGTAATCGAGCACGAGCGCGGCGGCATCCAATCCCGCGGAGAAATCCTCACACCCAAATCCGCGGAGAGATTGCGTGCCGAAATGGTGAGTAAGAGCATCACGCGCCGTGCGAGAGCTCGGGATGTTTCGAGGAGAGAACAGCGTGACAGGGGCCCCGGTTACAGACCGGATGTGATCCGCGAGCTCAGGGTCGTGGTCAGGTACCAATACTTCGGCGGGCTCCAGGCGGCAAATCTCTTCGATCAGCTTCTCGCTGCGGCGTTCGCCGTCCATCTCCGTGGTTAGGAATTCACCAGTTGAGACATCCGCAACACCTAGGCCGGCGACCGGATCGCCCACGACCGCGGCGACCAAATAGTTGTTTGACTTGGCGTCGAGCAGCGCGTCCTCGAAGACCGTTCCGCGAGAAACCACCCGGGTCACACGCCGCTTGACCAGCCCTTTGGCAAGCTTCGGGTTTTCCACCTGGTCCATCAGGGCGACGCGGTAGCCCTTCTTGATCAAACGCGCGACGTATCGCTCGGTCGCGTGATGAGGCACGCCCGCCATGGACACGCGCTGTCCCCCATCCTCTCGGCCAGTCAGCGTAATATTCAAGGCCGAGGCGATCGTCTGGGCGTCTTCGCCATACGCTTCATAGAAATCGCCTACGCGCATCAACAGGATCACGCCCGGATGTTCCGCGCGGGCATGAAAATACTGCTGCATGAGCGGAGTTCTAGGAATGTGAGCGGATTCTGGAGAGGTCGAGTGCATAGACAGAAGTATAGCGGACGGCCGGTTGGCGCGTCAAGGTTTGTTCCGGCCTTCGAGCTTCTTTTCGCAAGCGCTAACCGACGCCACCGCGGGACACTAACTTTAGTTGCACTTGCCTAAATTGGCACGGATTGTGCATTACTCAAAGTTTTGGCTCGCTGCAAAATCCATCGGCCATAACCGGCCCGCTGCGAGCGTTATTCGATAATACAAGGAGGTTTGTATGCGAAGATTGTTGTTCGCCGCCTTGGTGATTGCCGTCTCACTTTGCACTAAGGCGACTGCCGGAGCGGACAGTTTCTTTTTCAGCACGGGTGATCCAAATGGCCTAATGGCCTCTACCGCTCGAATCGGATCGGCGGGCAAGATTCAAATCGAGACAGGTGACGACTTTGTCCTCAAGCATGAGATTCTTTTGCAGCACGCGACGTTTACCGGTTTGCTTATCAACGGCGCAACACCGGCGGACATCGCAAACGTCAACGTCGACCTGTATCATGTGTTCCCGAAAGACTCGAATACCGTACGCACGCCCAACGTCCCCACCCGAACCAATTCTCCCGCAGACACGGAATTCACTGGCCTCGATGCGGCCGGTGGCGGCCTGAGCTTTTCGGCGAACATCCTCAACAACAGCTTCTCTGTGGGCAATTCCGTGCTTCCTGGCGGAATCCACCCGAGCCCGAACCAGCGAACCTTGGGGAACGGGCCGGTTACCGGGACCGAAGTGAAGTTCGACGTTTCCTTCAACACACCCTTCGACTTGCCCATCGATCACTACTTCTTCGTGCCGACGGTCGAGCTGAATGGAAACGGCGAGTTCTTGTGGCTTTCGGCGCCGAAGCCGATCGTAGCGCCGGGAACGCCTTTCGCGCCGGACCTGCAAAGCTGGACTCGCGATTCCGATCTGGATCCGGATTGGCTGCGCATTGGTGCGGATATAGTGGGCGGCACCCCGGCGCCAGCGTTCAACGCATCCTTCACTCTCATTGGTACGGAGGTGCCTGAGCCTTCTAGTCTATTAGCGATCGGGTCGGGCGGCGGAATCTTCGGCGTTATGTTGCTTCGCCGCCGCCGCGTTTAATTCGAACAAGCATTCAACCACCGGCAGATGCCCTGCGTGTCTTTACGCAGGGCATCTACTTGTAATTCGCTATTCCCTAGAAACGTGATGAAAAACACCGGGGCTGATCGGCTGGCGGTTGAAACTGCTCCTTCCAAGTACACGAAGTGCCCCTCCGGGCACTGAGACGATAGTCGGCGGAGGCCCAATACTGTTCACTTAATCTACATGATGCCAGTCCACGCAGGTGGACTTTGCCATGAGCAGCCGCGAGTTGACTCGCCAGGCGGCGTAAGTGAACAGTATTGGGCGGAGGCCGACTTTGTGCCTTTCAGAGCCGCGAATTCATTCGCCAGGCGCTCAAGTTGGTTTTTCATCACGCTTCGAGTGACGGCGTTACCGGCTGGCTGCCTATACGCTCCCGTCGCACATCTGAGTAATATCCTTTACGCGGCCATCTTGAATCACCTGGATCGAACCCGCCAGCGCTCCGAGGCCGTCCCCGTTATTCTGGACCGCGGGAAGCAGCACGGCCGCAAAAAGCCCCTCTGGAAGCCTTCCCGTGAAAAGCGCGCGCGTTGTATCGCCGTGGCGAAATACCCTGACGGTTCCGTCTGCAAAGAATACGTCGAAGAATGCAGGGAAAACACTTCCCGTGCCCGTTGGCCGAAGAGGGATCTCGAAAAACGCTCTTCCTTCATTGTTCCAAAGTGTCAGTCTGAACGGAGTCTTGATATTCTGGACCGCAGGCAGCAGGAGTCCAATCAACGCGCGCTCGCCGTTTCCAAGTTGGATGGGACCGCCGGACTTTACCGTCCGTAATGCTGGAGCGGTCTGGGCGGCTGCCCGGGAAACGGGAAGGGCGGTATAAAGCATGGATACAACCAAAGCAAGTGCGAACAATCCAAACAATAGGCCGAGGCTCCGGAGGGTACTCCTCATCGATTTCTCTCCTTCTTTCTAATGAATGTTCGAGGAATCGAGGGCCGGAACTCCTAACTTCCTCCGGCCTTCGCAATCCTGGGGATGGGAATCCGCGCAACGAGCAAACAGCCCGTTAACGTGGTTCAGTACGGTCTGACGAACAGCGCTATCGGTATGTTCCTCTTGCGATATACCAGGTTTATGCAATGCTCTTGCGGAAACGTGATGTGGAGATCGACAGGAGGATTGTGGTAATTACGAGCAGCGCGAC
>JBGPOG010000542.1:0-3310 GCA_041487935.1 Chthonomonadia bacterium
GATGAATCCAACAAGAAGAAGAAGGACAATGGCGCCATTTTCTTGCTTGGAGGGGGACTTTTGGGTCTACTCGCTCTCGCGGGCGGGGGTAGCGGCGGCGGCTCTGTATCTTCCGTCGGCACCAGCGCGAGAACGATCCCCACCCCTTCGCACTCAGGAAGCGGCGGAACGATCTCGACGGGTGGCGAATCGGGCAGTTCCGGTTCGTCCGGTTCGAACAACAGCGGCATCGGTAGCAACCCGCCGGCAGGCGGTACAGGCGTAACGACCGGTGGAACGGGTGTGTCCGGAGCGTCACTTCCGCCCTCTGGCGGCTCTCTAGGATCTGGCGGCTCTCTAGGAGCAGCGCAACAAGTCCCCGAGCCCGGCAGCCTAGCGCTTCTCGGCGCACTGGCCATCCCGATGATCGGCCTGTACCGCGTGAGAAGGCTTACCCGCCGATAAGTCGCAATCAAGCATTTGATGGTACGCACCCCTCGACCCCATGTCGAGGGGTGTTTTACTTTGTCTTGAACGATCAAGCGAAAGCACCCTCATCGCCATTTTGCTTTAATTGTAAGGAGGAAATGGTGGAAACTCTGGGCGATATGGGTTCGTATGACCGACTGGCTGGGCCGCAGCTCGAGATGGAACTGATAGAAAAGTGAGGGACCTCCGTGCAATGACAGATTCTAATTTGGTTCACAAAGTCATCATTCTAGGGAGCGGTCCCGCGGGATATACAGCCGCCCTTTACGCTTCCCGCGCCAACCTGAATCCACTGATGATCGATGGCGGAGTCGGATATGGGCAAGCGATGCAGGGTCAGGGGGGCCAACTAATGATCACCACCGATGTTGAGAACTACCCTGGCTTCCCCGAAGGGATCATGGGGCCTGACCTTATGATACGCATGCGCGAGCAAGCCGCTCGTTTCGGCACCGCATTTGTCGAGGCTCTTGCCACCAAAGTAGATTTTTCAGAACGCCCCTTCAAAATATGGGTAGACGATGATGTCTACCGCGCGCGCGTCGTCATCGCCGCAACCGGCGCCTCTGCCAAATGGCTAGGACTGAATGCAGAAAAGCCCGTGTGGGAAGGCGGACTGGGCGGCGCAGGCGTATCGGCTTGCGCGACGTGCGACGGCGCGCTGCCCGCGTTTCGAGGCAAGGAGCTGGCCGTGGTCGGTGGCGGCGATACCGCGCTGGAAGAGGCGAACTACCTGACGCACTTTGCCAGCAAAGTCCACATAATCCATCGGCGGGACCAACTGCGTGCCTCGAAGATTATGCAAGACCGCGCTTTCGCCAACCCCAAAATGGCGTTTCACTGGAATGAGACGATTTCTGAAATTCACGACGTCCACGAAAAGCGAGTTACCGGGGTGACGTTGAATTGCACCAAGTCGGGAGACACCAGCTTCTTGGCGGTCGCCGGAGTCTTTATTGCCATTGGCCACAAACCGAACAGCGGCCTGTTCACCGGCCAGCTAGACATGGATGAAAACGGATATCTCAAAACCAACCATAACGTCCGAACGAACGTGAATGGCGTTTTCGCGTGCGGCGATGTCCAGGACCATGAATACAGGCAAGCCGTCACAGCGGCCGGCTCAGGCTGCATGGCGGCGATCGAAGCGGAGCGGCTCCTGGGCGCTGAAGGCGATACGATCCCGGCCGAACCACAGCCGTACACGTAACACGTAAATCCGTTTACGGAACGGTCAAATGCCGGTATAGATCTTCGGCCGAGCAATACCAGACGTGCTGATGACCGCAGAACCAGGCGAGATTGCATTCCAGATCCGCCCATATGTCATCGTCGCCGCCGTATTCCGCGGCGTTCCCCCAAATGTGGAACACTCCGTCGCCGGTTTCTTCGATGGCCTCCCACCGTTCCCTCAGCTCCATGTGATCGTGAAGCGCCCGAGCGGTTACTGGAAATGAGTGCCAATCCGTAATATCCGAGGCCCTGATTTCTGTCTCATCGAACCGCTGCCCTATCACAAGGCCCGGCGATTCAGCGGCCACGTGCGAGTGCGACTGGGTATCAGGAGCGGCATAAGATTCGATTGCGCCATTCGAAACGGCTTCCAGGCTCAGGACGGCGTTCTGTATCGCCCCGGCGTCATTGCCCGCACTGTCGACCAAAAGGCCTACGGCAAACCCTGAATCACGCAGGCCCCGGACCTCGTCTGCGGAGAGCATTCCCGGCTTGCCGATCTGGTCGGGGTCGATGAAGAACGTACCCTTCCAACCGTACTGATGGAGTACTCGCGCCAAACGCAGGTCGTATTGAGTTCCCCCGAGCCAACTGCTGATCGCCGCGAGGTGATTTCCATTCGCAAATGGTCTGACTGACGGCATAAGCTCCCTTTCGTTACCGAGGTAGTTTGTTGAAGAGCCAAACAGGCACACATCTTATTGTTGGATGCTCGGTGCCGATTCCAGTAATCCCGGCAGGATTCCTTCCAGATCGGACGAATCCTGATTGAGATACAATGCCCGCAGAAGAATCTTTATGGATGAGTTTCCCGAAAGTCCGCTTACTCCGCAAGCATCGACATTCGTCGCCGGTACCGTTTGCGGCGAATTGCAAAACGACCTCGATGATTTGATCCACAAAGTCGACGAATATGCGCGGTTAACGGATCCCTCCGTTGAAGAAGAAACTGCCCATGCCGGACTTTGCCGCAGGTTAGGGATGATCCTGATGGAAGCGGATCGCGTCCCCGAAGCGATGCAGTACCTTCAGGAGGCGACCGACGTCTTCGGCCGTTTACCGGAATGCGAATCCGATGCGGCCTCGTGCGCCAAGCAGATAGTTGATGGAGTTCGATCGCTCCGGCAAAGACCGAGCGAGCGTCTCTATCTCCTGATGGCTCGGATCAACCGCGAAAAAACACGGATCGAGCTGGAGCCGGGTACGGAGACTCTTCAAGGAGATTGCGCGTTTCGGATGGCAACGATCTTCCATCGCCGCGACCGTTTTCCGGAGGCGGAAACGGAGTACGTCGAGGCGTTGCGGCTATACCAGCAAGGGATGGAAACGGAACTTCAGCAAGCGGCTTGCCACCAACGACTGGGTGGATTGCACCGCTACGAGTTGCGGTCGATTTCGAAAGCCGCCGAGCATTACAAGTCTGCCGCCCAATTGTTCCGCGAATACGAGCCGGAATCCGAAGGAGAACAGATGAACCTGCGGCTCTGCGAAGCGCTGCTTGCGGACGTAAAGCGGCAGATCAAGGCCAATAGATCCCGCAGCTAGTGTAGTATCTCAGTAATGTCATTATAACGACAACAACATCGCGAAACCGTCATTCCGAACCGCC
>JBGPOG010000543.1:0-3303 GCA_041487935.1 Chthonomonadia bacterium
ACCATGGACGACCTGCCGCCTCCCCCTCCGCCGGAGTATTCGACCTACCGCAAACCCGGCACCATTTTGGGCCTGCCGATATGGGGCTGTGTCTTAATTGGGTGCGGGTGCTCGTTTTTGCCTTTCATCGCGATCGTGGCAGCCATCCTGTTTCCGGTATTCGCCCAGGCCCGGGAAAGCGCCCGGGCAACTTCCTGCATGTCGAACGTCAAGCAGATGGCCCTCGCGCATCTGATGTACTGCCAGGACTACGACGAAAAGTTCGCTCCGGCCGAGCGGTGGATGGACAATACAGCAGCTTACATAAAGAGGGAAGAAGTGTTTCACTGCCCGAGCGTTCCTGGATTCCCGCAACCCTACGGCTATGCTTACGATAGCGACCTGTCGAGGAAATCGTTGGCGGAAATTCCGGAGCCGAGGATAGCAATTATGCTTTACGATTCCAGGAAGTTAGGCCGCAGCGAATCCGACAACGCCGCCAGTTTTCCCTATCCCGGACGGCACCGCCAACGTAATAACATAGGTTATGCCGATGGCCACGTCAAATTGCGTGGCCAAGGCACTGAGACTGACCCGGATCCTGGACCGTAGAAGCCGGATACACCCGCCTCGAATTCAAATTCAGCATTCAAACTAACCGCGCAAACTCTTCGGGCGATAGCGTCTCGCCGCGTCTCGCCGGGTCGATCCCCGCTCGTTGAATCATTGCAAGCGCCTCTTCTTTGTTCAAACCGATCTTCCCGCCGGCCAGCGCATTCAATAGATTCTTCCGCCTCTGTCCGAATGCCGCGCGGACGTATTGGAAGAATCGCGCTTCGTCCGCAACTGGAACCGTTCCGGGAAAGGCCGGCGTGATCCGAATGACCGCGGAGTCCACGTCCGGCTGCGGCAAGAAGACCGTCCGGGGCACTTTGAAGAGCAACTCGACTGCCGCGTGATATTGGCAGAAGACGCTCATGGAGCCATAGTCTTCCGTGGCCGGTTTCGCAACGATTCGGGCGGCGAGCTCCTGTTGGACGAGGAGCACAATGCGCTTGATCCGGCGCTTGCATTCAAATAGCCGCTCGAGGATTGGCGTGGTGATGTAGTAGGGGATGTTCGCCACGACGACGCCCTGCGTCGCGCCGAAGGCTTCATCCAGCAAGCTTTCCAAGTCCAATTTCAGGAAGTCTTCGAAGACCAGGCGCACGTTAGTCTTGCCGGCAAGGGTCTCGTCGAGGATCGGCGCAAGAAGGCGGTCCAGCTCAACGGCGGTGACAAAAGAAGAATAATCGGCGAGGGGCCGGGTTAATACTCCCAGCCCCGCGCCGATTTCCAGTGTACGGTCTTCCCGTTGGAGGAGCGCCGCTCCCACGATCCGGTCGAGCACGTTTCGATCGCAGAGGAAGGTCTGCCCCCAGCTCTTTCGGGGCCTGAGCCCTTGAGCCCGGAGCAGAGCGCCGGCATTCGATGGTGACGCGGGATCGATCACGATAGGGTATAGGGTTGAGGGTGTAGGGTTTAGGGTAACGACTTTTTTGAACCAGAGCCCGCGGCACAGGTTGCTTGCCTTGTGCTAAGCCGAGCCGGCCAATGTGCTGTAACCCGATCCCCTATCCCCTAAACCCTACCCCCTAATCCAGTAGATGGACGATTACTTTGCGCCGTCCTACATTCCGGGCCGCGCTTCTTGAGTCGTGGCCTAGATCGATTCGGTTGCCTTTAATGGAACCGCCAGTGTCGGCGGCCACCGCGTACCCGTAGCCTTCGATATACAACCTGGTGCCGAGAGGAATGAACTTAGGGTCCACCGCGACGACTCCACGCCCTATTTTCAGCCCGATTGCCGTGCGTCCTGAACGGTTGCCTCCGTTGGACGCGGGGCTGGCGTCGTAGCCGGTCGCGATCATCTCGAATGTCTTACGTCCGGAAAAATAACCGCGCGAGGGGAGATTCCCTCGATGTCCCATCGCGATCACTTCCGGTACAGGGTTCTTGACGATCTTGCTGGAGACCAGCTCTCGCCGGACCTCCTCGTCGTCTTGCTTGTACACCTTATAAGTCAGTTTCTTCTCGCCGTTTATCCCGGCGCGAACGGTTTTACTGCTTCCGCCGCGCAGTTCAGAGCTCGTTCTCCTGAGGGTGGGATAAGGGATCGGCTCGCGTTGCTCGATCTGCGTCACGGTTTCCCGTGAAGAGCCGCTCGATGCGGCTTCCGATCGGCTGCTGTTGCTGTCCTTCGGATAGGGTGCGCCGTGGAGCACGCTGGCAAGGACCGTCAGGCCCAGAACCGAGATGCCGTTCACCGCAACCATCCTCCGGACAGAGCCTTGGATGGACACAGTCGTCCCTCCTTTCCGTCCGTTACGTTGACTTATCGCCCAAATGGCGTAAGGACTTTCCCTTTTGGTAGAGCCAATAACCTCCTCTTGCTGTCTATTGCCCGACTGCGGGACTGCAGCCAGGCGTTCATTCTCCTCTATGGCCTGTGAAGTTTATCACACATGCCCGGACCCTGTCAAACTGAATAGAGCAGACGATCATCTACTTATTTCACGCACTTGCCAGTTGTTGACATGGCCTATTAGCCGGTGATAGGAGAAAAAATACCGCGATTTTGGAGGTAAAGTCCGTATTCCGCGATGTATTCGACGACCGGATCGGGGGTGAGGTAACGGATTGGAAGCCCTTTGCGGACGCGTTCCCGGATTTCCGTGGATGAGATATCCAGGTGCGTCGCTTCCAGCGGAACGATCCGTTTGGCATAGGATGCCGGGAGCCCTGTGAGCACCAGTGCGGCATCGAAACCAGGTCGGGCGATGCCGGCGATTTTGCAGAGCCGCAGCACCTCTTCGGGCCGCCGCCAGGTCCCGATTTCCGCGACCGTATCCATTCCCGTGATAAAGAAAAACTCCGCGGTCGGGAGCTGGTGCGCCAGCAAGTTCAGGGTGTCGACCGAAAACGACGGCCCTCCGCGCTCGATTTCGATACCCGAACAGGCGAAGTGGCGATTGGAAGAAGTTGCAAGCTCGGTCATTCGATACCGATGGTTTGCTGGAGTAAGGGATTTGGCCGGTTTGTGCGGCGGCAAACGATTGGGAATGAATAACACCTGGTCGAGCCCAAGCTCCACACGGGCTTCCTCCGCGATAAAGAGATGGGCATTGTGAATCGGGTCGAAAGTTCCGCCCAGAATTCCAAGGCGCATGGATTACGTTTTCCAGTAGTAATGTGTTGCCGTCTGTAGGGGCGCTGCTTGCTGCGCCCGGTCCCGTCGTTCCCGGTAGGGGCGCTGCTTGCTGCGCCCGGTCCCGTCGTTTCCGG
>JBGPOG010000544.1:0-3290 GCA_041487935.1 Chthonomonadia bacterium
AAGTATGAACAAACACACATATAAGGCAAGGGGCACGGTTGCGCAAGCACCCGGCGCTAGCTGCCGTGGCGGTTGCCGCTCAAGAACCCACTTCGTGTGGCGCGACAATAATGGACAGTTGCGATTTCTTGGTTGAAGACGCATTTTGGCAAGAGAACTCGTAGGCGCCAAAGAGAGCGCGGGAGAACTTGAGCATGGCGGGGATATTCGGCCGAGGACGCAGCCAAGAGAGCGAATGCCGACCTGCTCAAGGGAATTCCATTCGCCACGGTTGCCAAGACGCACAGCCAGGATAGCAGCAGGGACACCGGCGGATTGATGCCGCCATTCCCTCGTGGCCTGGGGAAGTCGGCCAAGATACCCGGATTGCAAGACGCCATCTTCGCGATGAAAATCGGAGACACGATCGGCCCTCGCAAATTTGCCGACGCCTGGTTGATTATCAAATGCTTGGACCTGCGCCCGGCAACGACGCTGCCGTTCGATTTGGTCAAGCGTGAATGCCGCACGGGCGCCATGCTCACAAAGGTTCCTCCGGCTAAGATAAAGAATATCCAGGAAGAATTCGTACAATTCCAGAAGAGCGCTAAGATTCAGCCGTTTTGGCCGCAGTACAAGGGGGCGGTCACTCCCAAGTGACAACAAGGTTCGCCGGCCGGTCTAATATCGAATCTCGAAGCCGCTGAATAGATCGGTAACTTCGGAATAGTCTACGCAGATGCTGCCGACGGCTGCCCCGATCGGCCCCTGGCGCGCCCACTCGATAAGCTTTCCAAGAGCTGCTTCCTCGCCCTCCGCTACGATTTCCACGTCCATATTTTGAAGGTTCCGAACGTATCCGGCCAGGCCCAGCGTTGCAGCGAGTTCTCTGGCTGATGCTCGAAAGAACACCCCTTGAACGTGGCCGCTAACCACGAGCTTGGCTCGCCTTTTCACGAAAAAGACCTCCGCATGTGATGCTTCCCGCCATAGCCGGCTGATTCTTCGGTGACGCAGAGCCGGCCGGCAATATAAACACACATCGGGCAAACATGAGCACAAAACGATGAGATGCGGCGAAGCAACATAACTTCATGAGTTGTTCGTTCGCAAGACTACGCCCTGCTACGAGGCCAATATGCCCCGCCATTATAGCGGTCCCCGGTTCGCGTGTCAACGCATCATGCGTTCGTGTTCTGGTAGTTTGCAGACTGGGCCGGCGTCGAGTTCTCTCAGGAGTCTAACCCATCCGTGAAATTGACTTGCGGCCAAGCTATAGGCTGGGTATCATATTGATGCGAATGCCTATCGGGATCATCGTACGCCGATCCGTTGAATGCTGCGGCGTTTGATGCCGGCCCACCCAGGAGATCAATTGCACTACGACGTCATCGTCATCGGCGCGGGACCTGCCGGTTCCTCAGCGGCTGAGCGGTCTGCGCGGCTAGGCCTAAAAACGGCGCTGATCGAAAAGCAAAAGCTGCCCCGCCACAAAACTTGTGGAGGGGGAATGCCGATGGTCGTCGGCCAGGTCTTGCGGGATCTGTCGCCGGAGGCATTCCTCGAAGCAGACGTACGCTACATGCGCCACACGTGGAATTTCCAGGACCCGTATCTTGCAGAGATCAACCCGCCCGGAACGGAACGCCAACTCTCGCTCTGGATGGTACAGCGCTCGATTTTCGACAATGCGCTGGCCCAGCGCGCCGCACGCGCGGGAGCTGACTTACGGGACGAACTGCCGGTGCAGAGCATCGAGAACGCCGGAGATCGCGTTACCGTGCGGTGCAAAGGCTTTGAGGGAATAGCCAAGTGCGTGATTGGGGCTGATGGCGCGAATGGAATTACCGCTCGGTTTGCGAATCTCCGCCAGAAGCGCGCCATTGCTATCGCGCAGGAAGTGGAGTATCCACATCGCTGGGGCGGCGGCCATTGCGATTTACGCCCCGACGTGATTCATCTCGAGTACGGCGCCGTCAAACATGGATACGCCTGGATATTTCCAAAGAGCGATCACTTGAACGTCGGAGCGGGGCTATTCCGGCCGCGCGGATCCGATGAGGACGGCAGCACACGAGTAAGAGATCGAATCCAGAGCGCCATCATCGGGTACCTGGAGTTGATGGAAGTGCCGTTCGATCGAGACGAGTTGAAATTCCACGCGCATCCGCTTCCCGTCTGGAACGGCCGAGAGCCGCTGTCCACTCCGGACGGCCGCATCCTATTGGCGGGCGACGCCGCGGGACTGGTGAATCCGGTTTTCGGCGACGGCATTCTTCAAGCCATCAAGAGCGGCTTGATCGCCGCGGAATGTGCGGCGAACGGCGCTTCGCTAACTTATACCGAGGCCATTCACCGTGAGTTTGCGCCGAACTTCGATGCAGCGCAGCGATTGGCATCGTTCTTTTACCAATGGACCGGGACCGTGTACAAATATGCAATCAAGCGCCCGAACGCCACACATACGGCGGCTCGGCTTCTTTGCGGAGACGCATTATTTACCCATGTTGCCGGCCGCGCGGTAAAGCGCCTGCGTCGGAACATTGCTCCAGGCCATGCGGCGAATGAGGTGTGAGACTCATATTTCCGCAGGTGAACGGGATGGCGCCCATTCGCTGCGTGGAATAATAACGATCTTGTTTTTCGCTCACTCCTTATCCGGAACACCCGTGTCCTTCATTGGCACAACGCTCAAGGTGCCGTCGACCTCCAGAATTGCCAGCTTCACCTGATCCGGACGCTCTAGGCCGTGCTGGCGGAGTGCCGCAAGCAGCTCGTCTTCGGATACGCGCTCGCGCCGCATGTGACGGTCGATCAGGCGTCCGTCACTAATAAGGGGGGTCGGCGTTCCCACGAACCGGCGCTCCAGTTTTGGCGCGCGGACGAAGATTTCCGAAAGGATCCTGCCTGCCCCGATCAGTACGGCCGCGCTCGTCAGACCGACGGATAGCTCACCCTTCCCCGCCGTCATTGCGTTCTGGACTGCGTTTGCCAGGCACATGATGAAAACCAGATCGTATACGTTCATCTGGCCAACGTACCGCTTCCCCAACAATCGGAGACCGATCGTCAGCCAAAGCAATACGACCGCAGTGCGCACGCCTATGCTAAAGAGAAAATGGAGATAGTCGCCATGCATGGTCTTCAACAAACAGATTCCAAGCCGTGTATGTGAAATGAACTCGGTTTACTCTAGTGCAGTGTCTCAGTAATGTCATTACAACGACGACAAAGGGGCAAAACCGTCGTTGTGAGCAATTGATGCTGCCGGCAACACGTTGCACGTAATGACAAAACGCAGCATTTCCGTC
>JBGPOG010000545.1:0-3287 GCA_041487935.1 Chthonomonadia bacterium
CACGCGGCTGGCTGACCGCCAGATCGAATTCGCAAAGTAGTTCTGTGAGCAGACGCACTCTGGGACGGCGGAGTTAACGTGTTCCTGCCTCCTGCCTCCTGCCTCCTGCCGCCTGCCTCCTGCCTCCTGCCACCTGCCTCCTGCCTCCTGCCGCCTGCCTCCTGCCTCCTGCCCCGGCCATCCGGTCGCCGCAAGGTAGTTGATCAGCGCGTCGAACCAGACGTAGATCACTTTCGCGTCATCGTCAGGAACGGGAATTCCCCAGCCTTCGTTGGCGCGCGTGATGCTCATGTCGCGCAGGCCCTGCCGGATAAAGCTGATGACCTCATTGCGGCGGAAATCCGGTTGGAGGAATTCCGGATTAGCTTCTATGTGCGCCAATAGGCGATCGCCGTAAGCAGAGAGCTTGAAGAAATAGTTCTCTTCCTGCACCCGCTTCAGCGGAAGACGGCACTCCGCGTTGGGGCAGAGGCGGTCCGGGCCGACATCGGAGTCTCGGAAGAACGTCTCGTCGGCAACGCAGTACCAGCCTTCGTAAAGGCCTGAGTAGACATCGCCGGAGTCTCGCAATCGCCGGAAAACTTCTTGCACGACGTTTATATGACGCGGTTCCGTGGTTCGAATAAAATCGTCGTATTCGATGTGCAGCCCTCGCCAGGCGTTTTTGAACTCCTGTGTCAGGCCATCGACGAACTCCTGGGGGGGCGCGCCCGCCTTCTGCGCGGCTTCGAAGACCTTCGGCGCCTGCTCGTCCGTACCCGTGAGGAACCAAACGGGCTCCCCCTTCATCCGGTGGAAGCGGGCCAGCACATCGCAACAGATCGTTGTCAAAGACGAGCCGATGTGCGGCTTGCCGTTGACGTAGTAGATGGGCGTGGTTATGTACCAAATCGACTTACCCATTAATTTCACACTCACGGATTGTAAGGAGCGAGGTCGCCAAGCCGCCCGATCGGATAGTCGGATTGATAGCGGGAGTAGGGCTGCAAACCCCTATTCCCGTCTATTCTACCCCTTATGAACTCCGTCTGCTCCGAGGGCTTCATTCGGCGTTGGGCCTTCTCCAGGCCAGCGCTCTATGCGTATCTGCGTCGGATTGGTGATCGTACCCGGCCGAGCAGCGGTCGCCACTCTCTCTCGTGCTATACTGTCGTAAGCGGCATCTTCCCAGAAACGCTTCTCATGGCATTAATCGAGCGCGATCGTACTCAAGAACGGCAGGATTGCGCGCGCAAAGTGTTATCGGCCATTGAGTCCCGAAGAGATCCAAACAGGGCATGAGCAACAAGGAGATGGAAAACGAGACGATGCTAAACCTCGACCCAATCGACGTCAATGCAGACGTCGGCGGCTGCGAGCGCGCAAGTAGCGCATTGGATAACGATTGCCCCGTCTTTCCGGTTGATCCGCCGATCGTAGATCTTAAGTTCGTGCTCCAAAACCAAGACTTGATGTCCTACACGCTGCAGTTGAGAGGATTGTCGGATAAAGTTGATCTTGCTATATTGGTTGAGCTTGCAAGGCTTCGGTCGGACGCTATCCGCAAGCTCGATGAAGCGCGCGCTGAAGCCAACCGTCTTGCTCGATCGAAAGGCGTGTTGACAGACGGGGATCGCGAGCATGCCCGCTTGCTCCGCGTGAATGCTTCCGAACTTGAAGATGCTATCAAGGAGCTCGCCGAAAAGATAGATGGCGCCATGGCCTGGATGCCAAACGTCTTCTCGCCAGATGTGCCCTTAGGAGACGAATCTTGTAACGAGACGCTGAGGGAAAACGGCGAAAAGCGGGCGGTCGCATTCTCGCCACGAGGCCATCACGATCTGGCAATTAGCCTTGATCTATTGGATAGCATGCGGGGAACAAAGGTTGCCGGATCGCGCTATCTCTTCTTGAAGAACGAATTCGTTACGATGCGCTTTGGGCTGATTACCGAGTTCATAAAGTACCTGCGCAGCCAGGGATTTGTACCGGTAATTCCTCCGTATGTGGCGTCGCCGCTGACTCTCTTTGGCTCTGGCTATTATCCTTACTTCCAGGATCAGACGTTCATGGTTCAGGGCCAAGACTATGGTCTCATTGGAACGAGCGAGCAGAGCTTAGTTGCCCAGCACATGAATGAGATTCTCAAGGAAGAAGATCTGCCGCTTCTCTACGTTGGAGAATCCCAATGCTTCCGTACGGAAGCCGGTGCGGCCGGAAGGGATACAAGGGGTGGCTTCCGCCTCCATCAGTTCGGCAAAGTCGAGCAGATAATTTTCTGTACCCCTGAGACATCTGAAAAGTGGCATTTGCGCGCGCTCGAGAACGAAGAGTGGCTCATGCAAAAGCTCGAGCTACCCTATCGAGTTATTAAATCCGCCTCGGGAGACATCCACCCGCTGGGTTGGAAGAAGTACGATCTTGAGGGCTGGTTCCCTGAGTATGGCGGATACCGTGAGCTCACTTCTAATACCAACATGAGCTATGCGCAGAGCCGCCGGCTTGGTATCCGCTACAAATCTGCAGAAGGAAAGAAGGGCTTTCCGCATACGATTTCAGCAACGGGGTTTGCGGATCGCCTTCTTCTCTGCATACTCGAGAATTATCAAGATTCGGATGGCTCCGTATCTGTGCCGGAGATGCTCTGTCCGTACACTGGCTGCTCGAGAATTGAGCCGAAATCCTAATTTAGATGGCAATTCGGATCGTGCAGATCCGGTGATTTGAGCAGCCCGCTACTGCGGAATCTGCATTCCCATGCCCTTATAAATGTCCTCTATCTGCTTCTTTTCCGCCAGCGCTTTGGCGTGCTTCGGATTGAATTCCAAGGTCTTGCGGTATAGGCGGAGCGCCCCGCGATACATTGGCTTCGGGGCCAGTACCTTGGAGTACTCGCAGGCATGGCCTGCCTCGTAATAGGCTTCAGCCGTCTTATTCTTGAGCTTGGCGTCTTTCGGCTTCTTCTTGCTGGCTGCTTCAAGCTTCTTCGCCACGGCTTCCAGCTTGTCTACTGCCGGGTCCTTGTCGGATCCTCTATTGGCAAACGGCGCATTTTGAGCCACTGCGGGAGATCCTGCCGCCAGCGCGCACAATCCAAGAGCCGCAATCCCCGCCAAAACAAAACGATTCATTCGGTTCACTCCTCTTTCCGGTATGTGACGGTCCCTGCCTTCGTATCAGCGGAGCCTCTCTCAGCCGTCACTCCAGTCATCTAATTTAAGGGCATCTGGCCTCGCCCTTTGGGAGGTCAGGGCTACAAGTGGATTTTACACCAAAAGCCCCAAAACGCGCCTTACTTGCTCATATTC
>JBGPOG010000546.1:0-3281 GCA_041487935.1 Chthonomonadia bacterium
GTGTATTTTGCCGTCACAACTCCGCTGCCATCGGTCTCCATGACAACTTTGGCGAGGGACCGGTTCGCGTCGACCACGTACTGGGTCGTTGTGGCGGTCATGCCCTGCGTAACAACCTTTTTGATCCGGTTGCCGTCCAGATCGTACCAGAACTCAATGATCTTGCCGTTTGGCGCGGTCGCCTTCTTCCTTCACGCTCGATCCCATCGTCCCCGTCAGGCTGCCGGTCGTTATGAGGAATGCGAACCCGGTCGGATCGGCGATCCAATCAAAAGCGACGTAAGTACGTCCCGCTTTGAGCGAACGCAGGATTTCGTCACGGCTTTGCTCTTTGACAAGGACGTGCGTGCTGACGTAGTGAAAGCTCACAGGATATGGGTCTAGAATACGGCGCATCAGCTCTTTGCCGGGAACCGGTTCGCCGAAGAGCGTCTTTAAGATCGGGTTCTTGACCGCATCCAGCGTGCCGAGGCGCTCGCCGAGTGGGTCTTCCACGGCAATCTTCGAATCGGACTCACCCTTAAGGACGAAGCCCGTGTTCTGGTGCGAATCGTTTCCAGCAATCGCTGCCGGACTGCCGTCTTTGGCCAGCTCATCGAAACGTGCGAGGTTCTCCGCCGGCGGATCGAAGAGCGCGGCGAAGCACTCTTGAGGATAGGCCTTGAATCCGCCGAGCACCGACAGGAGCTTCCCATACCCTGCCGCGTCACTAGGGCGCAGCGCGGCAACTAGCTCAGATTCATCCTTGAAATCGGCATGGGTATTGTAGATCTCCGTGCCGGTCAAGCCGGTCAGGCTCCAGTCCTTGTGTTCCTCCGGGTGGGCGATGAAAATTAGGCCGTGGGAGTTCCCGATCGATTTCACGAGCTCCTGCTCGCCCACGTTAAGCAGCGGAAGCTTCCCGTCACCCGGAAAAACGAGGAATCCGTTCGTTTCCGATCCCGCGAAGAACATCACTCCGTCAACCGCATCGGTTTGTCCCGCCGTCACGACGTCGACGTCCGTCTTCGGGTGGTTCGTTAATAAGACTGCGGCCACTCCGGCACTCTTGGCCGCGGCAGCGATCTCCGCGATCGTCCCCCGGCTGTCGTGCGAGAGATACGAGTGCGCGTGGATGATACATCGGAGGTCTTGAAACCCGGTCTTCAGCGAAACAGCCTGGCGTTTGGCCGCTAACGCCGCAACGTCCTCGTGTGCTTGCTTCAAATACGCGGTTTCGAGGCGTTTGAGAGTAGGTACACGAGATGACCCCGATGCGGCTGTCTGTGAATAACTGCGCGACGCACCGGCGCCCACGAGCATAGCAAGAAGGATGCCAATTGATGTTCCGGTTAGGACTTTGGCCAAGTTGCGTCTCCATGATGCCGGATTAGGCGAGATTGCAGCTAGATTCCGCGCCGCACAAGGACTTTTCCTGCCTGAGGGTGAAGTTGTGTGGGCTTGGAGCGCACAGAATCGCTCCCAGCCGTCCCCCGGAGGAAGAGCGATTGAATCCTGAGTTGGAAGAGCGAGTAATCCGCAAGATCACCCTGCGACTTATCCCTTTCCTCTTTATCCTCTACGTCGGCGCTTATCTGGATCGCGTCAACGTCGGCATGGCGAAGCTGACGATGATGAAGGACCTGCATTTCAGCGAGTCGATTTACGGCTTCGGGGCAGGGATATTCTTCCTCGGCTATTTCATCTTTGAAGTGCCGAGTAACCTGATCCTTGCAAAGATGGGGGCGCGGGTCTGGATCGCGCGCATCATGATTACGTGGGGATTGATTTCCGCCGCCATGATGTTTACCACTTCACCCAACACATTCTATTTCCTCCGCTTCCTTTTGGGAGTGGCGGAAGCCGGATTCTTCCCCGGAATGGTCTTTTACCTCACCAACTGGTTCCCCGCCGTGCAACGCGCCCGCGCAATCTCGCGATTCATGGTGGCGATCCCAATTTCCGGCGTCATCGGAAATCCACTATCGGGCCTACTCCTCGGATTGAACGGAAAGGCGAACCTGACCGGTTGGCAGTGGCTCTTTCTCCTGGAGGGGATGCCGTCCATTCTGCTCGGATTTGTGACCCTTCTCTACCTTACCGATCGGCCGGACCAGGCGAAGTGGCTCACCTCGGATGAGAGCGAATACTTGATCGAGCGGCTCCGAAAGGAACACGAAAAGAAAGAGGAACGCCATTCACTCGGCCTGCTCCAGGCGTTTACCAACCCGCGGGTGCTGCTGCTCTGCCTCCTCTATTTCTGTATCGTTGTGACCGGTTACGGGCTGACGATGAATCTCCCATCGATCGTCCAAGCATTGGGGAAGTCAAGCGCATTGACGACCGGCTTGCTATCCGCCATTCCGAATATATGTGCAGCTATTGCGATGATACTCATCGGCTCTCATTCCGATCGAACTCACGAGCGGCGTTGGCACGTTGCCGTCTCGTGTTTCATTGGCGCGGTCGGGCTTGCAATGACGGCCGTGCTCCACGATCCAATCCCGGGGCTGATCGGCGTTTGCGTGGCATCCCTGGGCCAGGCAAGTACACTCGCGCCGTTCTGGGCGCTTACAACCAGCTTCCTAAGTGGAATGGCCGCAGCGGGAGGAATCGCGTTCATCAACTCGGTAGGCAACCTCGGCGGCCAGGCCGGCCCCTGGTTGATGGGCTTTATCAAGGACCGGACCGGTAGCTTTACCGGTGCGCTTTTGACGTTCTCGGGATTTCTGATAGTCGCCGGCATCCTGTCGATCCTGGTCCACCACGACCCCGCCCTCGAACACCCTTCGGAAGAGATGGAGCTGCAAGTAGAGATTGCAGAAACCAGTTAGGGCAAGTGTTGAGTGTTACCCCTTCACCCCACTTACCACCCTCCCCTGGATCGGCGCGCGCTGGCTTAGGAAAAAGATCCACAGAACGGGGATGAGCATCAGCGTCGCCCCGGCCATGATGGCGGGTATGACTATTGCGTACGCCGACTTGAACTTGGCGAGGGCGAGGGCGCGTCGCCGCCCGCAATCATCGTCTCGACCTTGTTCCCCTCGTTCTGCTTGATGAACTGAATCCGGATGCCGGGGTATTCTGCTTCGACCGCGCGCTTCGCAGCCTTGGCAAAGAGCTGCTCCCGCTCCTGGGAATTGACCGCCCAACGCAGCACAACTCCCGAGCGCCGTTGCTCCGGCGAGCGTTCGAGGAGAACCCATAAGACGAGGGAGCCCAGAATAAGGAAAGGCAGCCGGGCGGCGCGAAGAGTGGCGGACATGCGGGGATTCTATCGAAATTCGGGGACGAGGGAATCA
>JBGPOG010000547.1:0-3272 GCA_041487935.1 Chthonomonadia bacterium
CCTCCGCAGGCACGAAGGCGATATGTGCCCGCGCAGGCGGGAACTGTGCTTTCGGCAGGCCGGGCGTTCAGGCCCGGAGCGCTGAAGCTCCGCACGCACAAAGGCGATAGGTGCCCGCGCAGGCGGGAACTATGCTTTCGGCAGGCCGGGCGTTCAGGCCTGGAGCGCTGAACCCCCGCGCTCAAGGATGCACCGTGCCTGCCTCCCCAGGCACGAAGGCGATATGTGCCCGCGCAGGCGGGAACTGTGCTTTCGGCAGGCCGGGCGTTCAGGCCCGGAGTACATCGGCCCTCTCCCTCAGCTTCGCAACCGCTTCCTTCATCCTCCCAACCGCATCGCGATAGCCTTCAATCGTCGGGGTCTCTTGCTGCAGGTAGCCTAGAACCTCCTGCTCGGCCTTCATAAACGGCTCGCACAACTCTGCGACAATAGGTGCAATTCGGTGGGGAATCTCGATGACTCCATTCGCGTCCGCATGAAGTAAATCGCCCGGTTTGATCTGGAGTCCGCCGATTGTGACCGGAATTCCGATATCGATAATCCTTGGGTAGCCGTGCGAAACGATCGTACTGCTTGCCCAGCAGGGAAACTGTAATGCCCGCACCTGTTCGATATCGCGCGCGGCGCCGCTCGTAATCAGCCCCGCGAATCCGAACTTCTGGAAGCTGGTCGCCATCACTTCCCCATACGTCGCGGCTCGAGGCGGATCGTCCAGGTCCTGGAAGACGACTATCTTAGGCGCCGGGACGGCTAAAGCCGCTTCGATGAGCTTAGGCATGTCGCCGTAGGATTCGCCCTCGCCGGAAGGATATCCCGTTCGAAAGGTCGCCGTGACCGCGTATCCGACGGCCGGCGGGAGCTCGGGATAGATGGCCTTGATGTCGCCGTTCGCATAGCCGGCCACTTGCGACCGGATGCCGAAGAGCTCGATTACGTTCGCTACGGTGGGTGAGTCGGCCGCGCGCAAGAGTTTCAATTGATGTTCGTTCAGGGCTGTCATCGCCTCAATATTCCCAATCGCCGGTCGGGGCGCCTACAGCCTCGTTTGTATGCAATCCCGCTGCTTCGAACCATGCGGCGCCTTGCGATTTCCAAAGCATATTCGCAGCCGTGAAAAACTTCTCGCCGTCGTCCAAGCTGGCGAACCCCTCGCGAGGTACGAAGATGCCCGTGCCGGCGCTCGTCCAAAGAATAAAGTCGCCCTGGTGCATGCGAATGCTTGAGATAATGCCCCATTCGATAAGCTGATGTTTATCCGGTGTTTCGTCAACCACACCCGCGCTTGTCAAACTAGTCGTGCAGCTTCGTACGGAGCCGGCGTGTGGAAATCTCTTGTTGAGCAGCAGATGGACGGCGAGAAGGAACAGTCCCGCCCAAATTGCAAAACCCAGAACAGCCAGGAAGGGAAACGCTGTTATCCCTGCCGCAGCTCCCCAGTGGTAAATGGGCATATCCATCAGAAAAGCTGTTGCCAGACCGAAGAAACATAACACGGACAGGGTTGCGGGCTGGTGAAATAGCGCATATTTCTCGGCCCGCCAACTGTATTCGCGTGTGTTGTTATACTCGATCGAGATGGCTGCCGGCGTGGCGGGAGCATACGGCGGTTGTTCCCAGGGTGCGAGAGGCTGCTGCCAGGGTAAAGGCGGCTCCCCGCGAACAGGCCGCCGTTTCAGCACCTGGATCGTAATGAATCCGATGAGGCAGATAACACTCACAAGAAGGCGAAAGGCCGCGCCCGCCAATGCATGGGCAGCATCGATCCCCTGGCCGCGGGGCATGAGATTCACCACCACCAGCGGCACCAGGAATACCGTATCCCAGATCGCCCAATCTTTTCGCCGCTTATTCACTTGGCGCTCCTTCCGTCAACTTACTCCGCACACCGCATCACGTATGTTCCTCGTCATTCCCGTTCTGCAAAAACGTACTCGCGTTCCGGATACTCGCCTCCCTCCAGAGACCTTGACCGGAGAACGACGCGATCCGGAAGCACGGCGCCTTCGTAATCGAATATGATGTCCGGCATCGTCGTGCCGTCGCGGTCCATGCCGAAGCTCATGATCGTCGTGAACCGTATCGCCTCGCCGTCGACGAAGTACAAACCCTGAGACGTAGCGGGACGGTCGCGTACAAACCAGGCCATGATCTGCGCGACCGTTGCGGGTTCCGAGACCGACTGCGTAATGACCGTTCCATCCTGATAGAATCGGATATATTCGCGCAAGGCTATGCTGCCGCTTTGCACCGCTTCGGACCGGTAGAGGCCGTCGAACCTTAACATTTCACTTTACGTTTCTTGGTCATTCGCCGCGATGGAGAGCTAACCAATACTTCGCTATCGCTGTCGCCCCGGCGTAGTTCGGCTCGACGTAGCGCGTGATCCACGGATCGGGTGAGATGATCCCATGCCCTCGAAACAGTTCTTCGAGGTCCGCAAGCAGAAATCCTCGCTCCACCGCGATTTGCCTGATACCGGAGTTGAGCCGATTGAACTGCTCACGGAATCGGAAGTCGATTCCCATCTGCAAGGATAACGAATCATCGCCATCGGTGGGATCGTAGACCGTATTGATTATTACCGGGCAGCGCCACGCCGACATTGCTTCCGAGATTGCGCGCAAGTTGTTCAGCGGACATCTCGAAACTTCATCAAGAAGGCGCACATCTTCACCCAGCGCCAGCCGCCCCAGGGAAGAGCTGCGCATGATGAAGTCATTTCCTCCGGCAGTCAGCGTCGCGACGTCCGGCGGCTCGCCGACCGACGCCAGCAGCTCGATCACGCCATCCGTCGTGCAGCCGTCATAAGTCAAGTCTACAAACTTATCGGCGCGGATCAACTGCGCGAATTGACACGCTGCCCCGCCGCCCGGGACGCCTGTGTAGTAGTCGATGCTAATGGAGTCGCCCAGGGCGAGGTAGAGCATACGAGTACCATTCGTTTCGTATCAAAGCGGATTTCCGCCGTTGCGGTAAGTGCAGGGAAGCTCGCTTCCAACAACGAAAGATCGTTCAACGCAGCGATGTTAAAGGCCTTCTGGTCTGGCCGGAAAAGACGCACCATGCGAATACGGAAGTTAGTCCTCGGCTGCTTCGTGGTGATAGGGGTTGTCGCGCTCGTAGCGATTTTCCTCGTTTTTCGGTTTGCCGTGCGGCTGACGAAGTATGGCCCGGTTGCCCGAGAGCTCCCGCACGAACTGGAAATGGCCAGGCGCGAAGGTTTGCCCCTCACCCCAGATGACCTTCGCCCGCATCCTCCGATACCGGACAAG
>JBGPOG010000548.1:0-3271 GCA_041487935.1 Chthonomonadia bacterium
GCCTCCTCCTTGCCGAGGAGGATCCGAAGCGCCAAGTGAGCTGCCTAAGCCTTAATACTTCACCTGCACCTCCCCGGTCAAGAAACCCAGGCGGTCGCGGAGCGGTCCGGACGAGGCAGATGGATCAAAGGGGGTCAAGCCCCTTTGATACCATACTCGGAACCGTGTCGCGGAGTCCATCTGGTAAAGGAATCCAGCGTGAATCGACTTTCGAATGAGGTCCATCCGGCCAAGACCTGCGGCGGACTTGCCGCCTTCCGAAATCGGCATGTACTCGTCGTACTTGGTCACAAAATCGATCCTGCCGGTGATGGGGTGTTTGAGTTGAACGTAGAATCCCTGAACGTGGTTGTTCTCCAGGTATTGCGCACGATCCGGAGTCGCTTCAAATACGCCGCCCACGTATTCCGCCCTAAAATTGGTCTTCCACGGCGCCGTGTAGGACAGGTCGACGCCGCCGAGGAGACGGACTGCACTCACAAATCCCGCCGGCGTACCAGCAACCGGAGCGCCGGAGCGGACGGGTAAGGATCCCTCGTAACCGGAAATTCCCAGGCCCAGCTTGTGATCGAAGAACGAGGTCTGCGCGTGGCCCGCGATGTCTAAACCGTTGTTGAGGTTTCGCTGTCCTCCAACGGCTGAACCTTCGCCGTTGATGAATGCCAGTTGGATCTTCGTCTTCTTGTCGTCTGGGATTTCCTTGTTCGACTTTTCCGCCGCGCGTGGATACCATGTCAGTCCGGCGCCCGGATCAAACTCCTGGTTTAGGAACAGCGGCAGAACGCTCCCTCCCGTGATCACCCCGCCGGTTGCACTCGTGGAGGCCTTGAAGACAGGGCTGGACGCGGTTGTTTCTGAGAAAGCCATCGACCGTTCCGGCGCTTCGCGGTTCCCAGACGAATAGGGCATCTCAAAGCCAAATGGCAGCAAGAACTGCCCGGCAATCAAATCGAGACCCTTGGTTGGAAGATTGGCGACGTTCACGTAGGCGTCGAATAGCCGGAAGCCGCCGGATGACGGGAGGTCCACTTGAAGCGCGTAATCCGTTCGGTCCGTGATATTGCCGGTCAGCTTTAGGCGCGCCCGGCGCACCTGAAATCCGTTCCACGGTCCTCCAACCGAGGGACCGCCGTTCCCAGGAGCCTGGCCGGTTCCACCTGCGCCAGTCGATGTAAATGCGCTCGTTCTCCCTCGGTCGTATGCTTCGAAACGGGCCTGAATAAATCCGCTGAGCTTGTGGGAGTTCAACGTGGAGTTGACCTTGTCGATGCGGCCGGCCTGTTCGTGGATCGCTCACGCTGTACTTTCGACGCCCTGCTTTACGCCTTTGATATCTTCGTCGTGCTTGTCCACTCGCCCCTTAAGGCTGCCGGCGTCGGTTTTCAATTGGGCGACTTCTTGTTTGAGCGCGCCAACATCGTCTTTGACTTTCTGCAGGTCTGTGCCCATCAAACCAAGCTGGATTTTGAATTCATCCACCAGCCGGCGCACTTCATCGAGTTGTTTCGTGTCCAGAACGGCCTTTGCAGGTGGATTGGTCAGCTTTTCGCCTTTATCAGCCTTCTTGGCGATGAGCTCTTCAATGCGCTGCAGCACCCTATCCACAAGCGCTGCCATTTCGTAACGAGTTACTGTTCGCCCGCCGAAGAAGTTACCGTCGGGCGGATAACCTTTGATGAGTCCTTTGCTTGCAAGGTCCTGCACGAAATCATAAGACCAGTGCTCTTTAGGTACGTCGCGGGAGGTTTGCGGGTACGCTCGGAGAGAGAGGAGTGGTAACGCCAGGAGCAGCAACGTCAAATTGAGCCGAGTGGTTCGCATGTCCTGCTTCTCCTTCTAATGAAGAGATCGAATGTGTACGCATGTCTGAGCCTCTTTATCCTACTTGTGCCTGCCTTTACAACGACTATTGCACCCTACTGTTAAGAAGATTACTCGAACAATATTAAGACCATGTTAAGAAAAGAATATGCTTCGATTAAGAATGCTGCCAGGCCGGAAGCCGAACTTATGAGATCACAATTAGAGTGATTTGAACTCCGGGAGCCCGTATTCTTCCTCCACGTTTAGAACCGAGTTCTGCCGGACTCAAGCGGAGATTATAACTCTGCGGGATGAAGAGAATAGTAGAAGTGCGAATGGCTAACGGTGACGTCCTGAATAGTGGAAAGGTCTGCAGCGTCCGCACCGAGATGGTCGCAAGAAAGGCGATCGGTGATAAGACTAACTCAAACAAGGAACGAATCAGGCGGCATCGTATGCCGCCCTTAGCCAGTCTGTCAATTCGGGATCCACTTCTTTGACGGCTCCAATTCGTACCCGATGGCTGACCATCGCGTTGAAGCTCCCGCTGGCTTCGAGCCTTGCGGTAGGCGCCGTACCTTTTAGTTGGATGCCGACGTCTATACGAGTTGCGGTCGTCGGTTGAATCAATCCAAACTGCTTGCTCGTCCGCAGGCTGACATATCCCTTCTTCGGCGCGATTTCGACATCTGGCCCAAAGCTCTCTACCGCCAAAATCAGCTCCTCATAAATCGGCTTCAAGACCGATTTCGCACCCGCATATTGGGTATCGACCAGATCGTCCCCGGTTGGCGCCTGCCCGTCCGCCGACTGCAGCGCCCTCGATGCGATGGCGTTGGCATCCCCATAACTTAAACCGTGCTTGGTCAACGAATGTCGGCTGCAAGGTCAAAAGCATCCCTACGGGACGACGTGATCAATGACGGTTTCTTACCTGCGACCCTGAGCAATTCGCCTCGAGGCGGTCGGAATCACATTTGCAATTCCTTGGAAAGTCTTAGGAGTCACCACCGCCGCCACCGCCGGAATCGAATCCGCCACCGCCCGAGTCAAATCCGCCGCCCCCGAAGTCCGCGCCGGCTCCGCTGCCGAAATCAGCCCCCGCCCCTCCGCCGAAATCTGCGCCGGCTCCGCCCTGGTAATCGCCGGCTGGCGCATTATCGAACATCTGCACGGGAGGCGCTTCGAAGACAGGTCCGTTATCGACAATCGCCGAACCCGGAACGACAACCTCGTCGACCACCACAATCGGCGAATACCCGTAGCCGTCGTCGACGATCGTCGTATCGACGAACGATCCGGGCCGAACCGATCCCCTTGTCGTGAAAAGCCGTGCGATAAGTACTATCAATCCGATGAAAATCAAGATCGGAATGAGAAAGAAAATCAATGTAAATCCAGTGCCCATATTATGGCTCCTGTGAGGACAAGTCGGTTATTGAGTCAACACTCGTTCAGAACCGTCCGA
>JBGPOG010000549.1:0-3262 GCA_041487935.1 Chthonomonadia bacterium
AAGCTGGAAATCCCCGGCCGGAAGCGGCTGGAAGTGGACCACGGCAAGCCTATCATGGAGATCCTGGCGTAACCGGCCGGTCTCGCGATGGGTTGCCAAAATACGGCAATAGAGCTAGAATAGGAACGGATGTGCGTTTAGACATCTGGGAGAATTGGAAGAGTGACGCGCGTTCGAAAGCGAGTTAGCCCCAAAATGGAAGAGAAAGTGAGTGTTTCCCCAGAGATCGCGGCAGCCCAAAACGGCGCTGCGACCGACCCCGCGGAGGCGGTGATGTATTGCACCCGTTGTGGAACGAAGAACACGATCGACGCGAATTTCTGCAAACGTTGCGGCCGGAAGACGGAAAAACCGGCTCATCCACCCATAAGCGACGAAGACTTCGCCATCCCGGAATTGCCCGACGATAAGGTGAGCGAGCTGCTCGTGCTGGCTTTCAAGCGATCGGAGTCTCATGACCTTGAGGGTGCGATCAAAGCTTGTGGCGAAGCCCTGGAGATAAGACCGGATAGCACTTCCGCCCATTCGCTCATGGGAATGCTCTATGAAAAGCAGGGCGAAGGGCAGAAAGCGATTGCCGAATTTGAGAAGGTCCTCGACCTGAATCCCGGCAGTATCGCCGACAGAGAGAAGCTGGAACAGCTCCGCGACAGTACAACGCAGATAACGCCGAGAAGAATCACCACTTCCCGAAGAATCCCAGGTCCGGTCCTCTTCGAAGGACAGGCGGGAGCTGCGATCGTTGCGCTGGCAGTATTCTTCCTGGTCGTTATGATTGGCGCCTGGGCAGTGTGGTTCCGCGGCCAGAGGCCGACGACGGCGGCGCCTCTGGCGGACAATCGCGGAAACGCCGCATCCGGGCCGCTCGGCGCTCACTCTCAGGCGCCTGGCCAGTTGCAGATCAATCCAAGCTACCAGCAGCAGGGTCAGCAGCAGATCGCTTCGGCCGCTCCAGGGCTGGGGAATCAACCGTATGGCCAGGGCAGCAACCGCTCTGCTAACAGTCCCGGCCAAGATCTACCGAATAATCGGCGATCTCGACTGAACACCAACGACGACGGTCTGAACCCCGCTCCTGTAGACGTTCCTCGCCCGGAAAATTTGGAGCGGTTCCCGCGGGCCAACAACACCCAGACACAAGAACCAGCCGGCACAATACATCTACCGGACGGTAGCCAGAACGCTTCGGATTCCAATGGCGCTTCGGCGGCTTCATCCGCACCGGCGAACAACGCTTCTCCCAGAGCGCCGGGGAAAATAGAGATTACTGTGTCATCGGCCGGCTCGTCAGGAACTGGCGCCACGAGATCTTCCAACGGGGAAAGCTCCTCTTCCAGTATGGACTCTCGTGCCCGCAGAGCCGTTGCGCTCCAGGCGCAGCTCCAGAGCAAATACCGCCAGGCCGTTCGAGATTATCTTAAAGCCCTGGATGGCGCAGGCGACGATGCCGCATTGATCCATCAGCAGATTGGAGTTTGCTTCCAACGGCTCGACGAGAAGGATTCGGCGATTACGCACTATAACGATGCGATCGCGGAATACAAGAAGCAGGTTGCATCGGGCAAGAATGTCGAGTCGGCACAGAGCGGTATACGCTTCTGCGACGCAGCCATCAGGAATTGCCAATGAGAACGATCAGATCCGCGGCGACCTCGTGGAGAAGCCGGTATTGTAAGTTCACGACTGCGTCTTTCGGCGCCGCCTTCGTTTTGTGTTCGCTTCCGATCATGGCCGAAGCTCAACGCGACAGTTCTCTGTTGATCGTGTCGCAGCCCCTTCAAAATGGCGAGACCGAGAAAGAGAGATTCGTCGATCTCGCTCCGTATATCGCCCGCCAACTAATGGACACCGGCAGTCTCAAGCCTCTGGTATACAAACCGGCATTGCCGGCAGTCAAGGAGGCCCTTGCGAATAAGAGCTTAATTCCTTCGGACCTTATTGAACCGTTAAATAAAGAGAATATCCGCAAGATTGCGCAGGCGCTCGGCATGAGATCGACTCTTCGCGTCTCCGGGCGGTTGGCCAAGCAAGGCGTTGCGGCCGATGCCGAAATGGAGGCTCTGTCCGGCCAGCAATCATGGACGGTCGTCTTTCTGCAAAAGCTCGAACCGTTCCATGCCAAAAACCCAAAGTCTCGTCTGCTCGAAGGGATAAATGCCCAGGTTGAGGCGATCCTCCGCAAGATCGCCAATCCGCGCGGCGGGATCGACGTCACCGGGCCAGTGGAAGTAAAGGTGCCGCCAGGGAATCAGAAGGGCCGGGGTAGAAGCGCGGACAAAGCGAAACCATCGGACAAAACAAAATCCGCTTCCGCCAAGATATCGTCTCCACCACCGGATGCGCCTCCTCCTTCCGCAGTCAAGCATGGCGTTCCCGCGAACGTCAGCGTGGGGCCGCCGTCCGAAGCGACAACAAAAGCGCCTGTTATAAAGCCGAAGGTCGAAAACGTGAACGTCGTCTCTGCCAATGAAATCCTCGTCGACAAGTTTAGACGACAGGGCGATCTGTCCAATTTGATTGTTTCCTTACGCCGCGCCGTGAACGATAAACCTCGAGACAGCCGCCTCCGCCGCGACCTCGTGCAAACGTATATCGATCGAGGATGGCACAATGCGGCTAGAGATGAAGCGACGCGAGCCCTCCAACTGAGTCCGAATGACGCGTCGTTGCACCGCCTGCTTGGGGATAGCTGTACGGCGAGCGGCGAATCCGACGCCGCGCTTCGCGAGTACCAAGAGGCCGTGCGCCTGAATGATAAGGATGCCGGGAATTACATCGCTTTAGGCGATGGTTATTGGAACGCCGCGCGGCCCGAAGACGCCCTGCACGCATTCGAATCCGCGGCAAAAGGTGATCCCAAGAATCCGCTGCCGCATCAACGTCTGGCGAAGCTTCATTCCCTCCGAGGAGAGTTCAAAGACTGCGCGGCTGAGATCGCGATCGCGCGCCAACTGACCCCGGCGGACGACTTGACGTTATTCGTAACCGATTACACTTCCATCCTGGAAACCTGCGAAAACGGGATTTTAGACGTGCTTCAGAAGCTCCCGGCCATCAGAAAGCAGCTTTTGGACGGAACGAAGACGCGCGAAAAGGCGTTTGCCGAGGCGACCGTTCAGCGCAAGCGGGCGGATGAAGTCGCAACGTTCCTAGACTTGACGCAGGCGCCGGCCGGTTACATTCGCGTCCAAGGGGATTACTCGCAGGCGGCGCATTTCGTGGTTCAAGCCGCGGAAAAGGCTCTCGAATTCTTCGAGACGCA
>JBGPOG010000550.1:0-3259 GCA_041487935.1 Chthonomonadia bacterium
CGTGGGACTACGGGTGTCCGCAGGCCCTGCGGACCGCCGGAACCTGTTAACCGCTGCTTCCAACCGGCACTTGGTGATCGGCCCCGGAATTGGACCGATCCTCTAACATAAGCGCGCAAAACGGCGCGCCACCGGCCAAACACAGCCGAAATGACGGACCCAACATGGCGAGATGCGCCAAGCCGCATCCGCACCCGATGCCCGCTGCGGACAATCTGGTCCGCTCAAGCTGCGACCGGATGAGTCCACAATGGTGCAATACTGTTCACTTAATCTACATGATGTCAGTCCACGAAGGTGGACTTCGCCATGGGTAGCCGCGAGTTGACTCGCCAGACGGCGTAAGTGAACAGTATTCCACAATGGTGGACTTCGCCATGGGTAGCCGCGAGTTGACTCGCCAGACGGCGTAAGTGAACAGTATTCCACAATGGTGGACTTGGCCGTGCGTAGCCGCGAGTTCACTCGCCAGGCGCCTTTCCAATTGGAAAGGCAAAACGGGCATCCCCACAAAAAGACCGAGAGATAGAGAATCGGAGAGACTGGACGAAAGCAGATGCTCCCCCGCGCGCAAAAAACCGATTACGGATGACATGACGAAATGTAATGCACAAACACCCCAATCACGACACAAGGAGTCTGACTCTTCCGAATACACACAGCATAGGAAACCAACCCCTCCGCGGCTAATCTACCGGGGCAACCACTACAAGGGGATTAACTAGAGAATATGTTCGATGAGCTGCGAGCGCGGGTGAGAGGCGTCGATGCGGGCTTTCCTTATCTGCCGGCCGAGACGTTCACAACTGAAAAGGGGTCCTACTACCTGCGCGAGCCGGGCGTTCACGTACTTGCCAAACCAAACGTATCGTTGGACAGCCTTGCGGAGTTCCTGGACGGCTTTGACCCGGAGCTTCAATTCCCTCAGTATGTTCAGGACCCGGTCGCGTTATCACCGGGAACCCAGATCTGCAAGGTCGCCGGACAGCTCTGTTACATGAGTTTCGGCCCGAAGCGGACCACGAACGAGAACGCGAAAAGATATTTTGACAATATCAAGGAGTCGGGGCATGGCTCCGTATTGGAGCACGCTAATTTTACGCTGTTGTTCTACGGCATCTCCCGCAGCGTGACACATGAGCTGGTGCGGCATCGCGCGGGATTTGGATTTTCCCAGTTGAGCCAACGGTACGTTTCCGGCAAGGTGTTGCGGTTCGTCGAGCGGCCGGAGTACGTAAACGATCCGGAGCTGCACGCGCTCTTTGTGGAGCGAATAGACCGCGCGGCGGCGGATTACGAGCGGATTGCCGAGGGTTTGCTGGAGCGGCAGAAAGCGGGCGTGGGTATCCTTTCCGGCGAGGCGCGCACAGATCTACGGAAGAAGGTTCAGCAAGCAGCCCGCTCGGTATTACCGAACGAGACAGAAGCGCCGATTGTGGTCACGGGAAACGCCCGCGCCTGGAGGCATTTCCTCGAGATGCGCGCCAATCCCCACGCCGAGATCGAAATCCGCGCCCTCGCTTTCAACACCTATCTTTGCCTATTCGCAACGGACCCGATACTGTTCGGCGACTACGAGATTTCGGCTTTGCCGGATGGGACGTTTGCGGTCGATACGGCCTATCGGAAGGTGTGACAAGGAGTACATAGCAAATCGAGCGGTAGGGGTTAAGCCCGTACGGGCTTCACCCCTACAACGGATTCCGGATGCTTATTTGTCGTTTATCGACGGTGGATGACGCCAATACCCGGACAATGCGAGTGTTTTACGATTACTAAGGCGTCTTGATAGATCGGGGCGCCAATCCGTTAGGAGACTGAACGTCACAATGATAATTCCGTATATGGCAAACGGTTACCGTTTGGCCGTAGTCGCTCTTATGCTCACAGGCGCACCGGCCGCTCTCTCTCAGAACCAAAAGGACCTCTATGCCAAACACGAATATATGATCCCTATGCGAGATGGAACCAAGCTATACACCGGGGTCTATGTACCCAAGGACAAGCCGGGGAAGCATCCCATTCTCATGGAGCGGACGCCCTATGGCGCCGGGCCATACGGGCCGGACAGTTATCGAGGGCGCCGTGGGTCCAAGCTATTCAAAGATAACGGCTATATCTTCGCCTACCAGGACGTTCGCGGGTGCGGACATTCGGAGGGCGTCTTCGTGAACGACCGGCCCCAGATCATCAATCCATTGAAACCACACGACATCGACGAAAGCACGGATACCTGGGACACGGTCGCCTATCTGATTAAGAACGTACCGGAGAATAACGGGCGCGTCGGGCTCTGGGGGATCTCGTATCCGGGGTTTTACGCGGGGGTCGGGGCAATCAATTCGCATCCGGCGCTCAAAGCGGCATCGCCACAGGCGCCGGTGTCGGACTGGTTTGTGGGCGATGATTTTCATCATAACGGCGCGTTCTTCTTGATGGATGCCGTGGGGTTCGCGCGGTTCGGCGAGTCGAAAGCAGTCGCGTCGACGACGTCGACGCTTCCCCGGCCTAACACACGCGGCGATCCATTCAAATTCTATCTGGAAACAGGGACGCTCGCCGGGCTGACTGAGAAGTATTTCAAGTTTACGGACGGTCTTTGGCCTTACTTGATGGAGCACGGAACTTATGACGAGTACTGGCAGTCTCGAAGCCTGCCCATGCACATGACGGGAGTTAAGTGCGCTGTAATGACGGTGGGAGGATGGTTCGACGCAGAAGATTGCTGGGGGGCGCTGCACACCTACAGGGGCGCGGAGAGGCTCAACCGAGGCATACAGAACACGTTAGTGATGGGTCCCTGGTATCACGGCATGTGGGCGGGACGTGACGGCAGCCGGTTAGGAGATATGGATTGGGGACAGCCGACATCTACCTATTTCCAGGACAAAATCGAGTTTCCATTCTTCGACAGCAACTTGCGGGGCAATGGCCGATTCAAGGCTCCGGAGGCACAGGTTTTCGAAACCGGCTCAAATCAATGGAGGACGTTCAACAAATGGCCGCCGAGTGAAGTGAAAGAAGCCTCGATCTACCTCCAGTCCGGTAAGACGCTTTCGTTCGATCCGCCGGGGGATTCGGGAGAGTATTATGACGAGTACTTGAGCGACCCCGCGAAACCCGTGCCGTATCAGGGCGGGACTATCCGCAGCCGAACGCGGGAATACATGATCGACGATCAGCGGTTCGCCAGCGTCCGTCCGGATGTCGTATCCTATCAGACCCCGCCGCTTGACGATGAAGTAACGATCGCAGGTCC
>JBGPOG010000551.1:0-3258 GCA_041487935.1 Chthonomonadia bacterium
ACATCGTTCCGAAGGGCCTCAAGGGCCGGGCGCCGCTCGTGATTTCGATGCACGGCGGTGGGGGATCTCCGGAAGTCGCGTTGTTTCACGGAGGGTCGAACTACCACGATATGGTTCGCGGCGGCGTCAAGCGCGGTTATATAGTCTGGGCCCCGACGCACCTGTTCCGGGCGGACGGTTATCCGCCTGACATCCGCAACAAAATCGACGAGCGCTTGCGCCTCGTTGGAACCAGCCTCACCGCCATCGAAATCGCAAAAATCGCCCGGAGCCTGGACGTCATATTGAAGCGGCCCGAAGTCGATCCGAAACGCGTCGCCATGGTCGGTCTCTCTTACGGCGGCTACTACGCCCTGGTGACGCCTGCTCTGGAGCCTCGAATCAAAGCCTCCGTCTCTAGCTGCTATTTCGGCGTCCAGGAGTATCGCTACGAGCTCGATGAAAATTCCATTCCGAGCGATTTCCGGTTTCCGAACCGATTCACTCTGTTCAAAGACCCCGAGATCGTTGCACTGATCTGCCCGCGAGCCCTCGAGATCCAGGCCGGCGCAAAGGATGCGCCGACCCACCGAGAGATGGGAGTGCGATTGGCGCCCCAGTGCAAGGAGTTCTACGATAGACTCGGCGCAGGCGACCGATTTCGATTTCATGTCTTCGATGGCGGCCATGAATTCAATGATGCAACCGCCTGGGAATTCTTGAAGAAGCACCTCTAAGCGCATCTGACCGCGCGAAGGATTACCTCGCCAGTCGGGCGAATTGAGCGTCCAATGCGCTGCAATCGCAAGTCATACGTGTGATCGGAGAGCTTGCCTCGATGGATTCATCCACCAGCGGCCCGGAGGTCGAAGGAGTACACGAACGGCCGCTCCGAATGCCGGAACTAACCTGGCAATCGGTGACGGGCGCATTCCTCATCTCCTCGCTCGCCGCAGGGGCCGTTCCTTATGTTGTGTTAAAGCTTGGAATGGGCCCGAATGTCAGCGTCCTATCGGCTTTCCTGGGCGCCATTTTCCTCAATATCACGGCATATCGCACACGCGGGCGCAATCGATTCCTGAATAACATCATCCAGACCGCGGGCACCAGCGCATCTTCCACAGCCTTTATGTGCGTGGTCGCGGCTGCATTCGGCTTCCTCAACAAAAACGAGACCGTCAGCGTACACATGGTCATTACTCCGTGGGAGATGTTCACCTGGCTCTCGTGTTCAGGGATGATCGGCGTCGTTTTCACGGTTCTATTCCGCAGGCATTTCCTTGACGATCCGAAGATGATCTTCGCCGACGGCGTCGCGGCTGCGGAAACGATTATCGTGCTCGACTCGAACCCCCTCCAGGCCGGCCAGAAGATCAAAGCACTTGGGTTCGCCGCGTTAGCCTCGGCTGCGGTTGATTGGATGAGTGCCAAATGAAATACCGACGCTTCGGCCGCACAAAGCTACATGTGCCCGTCTTCTCTTGCGGCGGGATGCGATACCAGCACAAATGGGAAGACCTGAAACCCGAGGACATCCCCGCCGAAGGCCAAGCAAATCTCGAAGCGACCATTCATCGCGCTCTGGAACTCGGCATCAACCATTTCGAAACCGCTCGCGGCTACGGTTCCAGCGAGATGCAGCTTGGATGGGTATTATCGAAGCTCCCACGCGAGAGAATCATCGTTCAGACGAAGGTCGCACCTTCCCAGAATCCCGCCGAATTCCTCGAGAGGTTTGACAAATCGCTCCGCTATCTGCAGCTCGACTACGTTGACCTCCTCGCCATTCACGGCATCAATAACGACGAGCTATGTGAAACTACTCTACGCGCTGGCGGCTGCATGGAGGTCGCGAGGCAGCTCCAGCGGGAAGGCAGAGTACGGTTCCTCGGATTCTCAACGCACGCTCCGAACAGAATCATCGTGCGGGCAATCCAAACGGGGGAATTCGACTACGTCAATCTCCACTGGTACTTCGTCAACGACCTGAATTGGCCCGCCGTCCTCGCCGCCAACGAGCAGGACATGGGCGTATTCATCATCTCTCCGAGCGACAAAGGCGGCATGTTGCAGTCTCCACCAGCCACGCTGGTAGACTTGTGCCGCCCGCTTACTCCGATGCAGTTCAACGACCTCTACTGCCTTTCCCGCCCGCAAGTAAGCACGTTGAGCCTTGGAGCATCCCGTCCTTCAGACTTTGACGAGCATATTGCCGCGCTGGACCATCTGGACTACGCAACCGAAACCATCTCACCGATTGAGGCGCGCATTAAGCGAGAAATGGAACGTGTACTTGGCACAAATTGGATTGAAAATTGGTGGAAGGGAATCCCCGATTACGACCGAATTCCAGGCGAAATCAACGTCCTGGAAATCCTGCGGCTGTGGACATTCGCCAGGCCGTTAAACCTTGAAACGTGGGCAAGAAGCCGCTACAACCTCCTGAGCAAAGGCAACCACTGGTGCCCAGGCAACAACGCCGGGGACTTCGATGAAACCAAGCTGAAAGGCGCGCTCGAAGAGAGTCCTTTCGCAGATAAAATACCAAACGTTCTCCGCGAGGCGCACTCAACTCTTCACGGTGAGCCGCTTCTCCGCCTAATCGAACGATGAGCCTAAGACTTTACGACTTCAAAGCATCCGTCTCTCTACTTGAGGGTGAATGTCTTCATTGCCGCATTGAATGCGCGGTCGTATTTCGCTCCGTCGGAGGCGAGCGCCGTGCAGGTTACGACAAATTTCCAGCCGGACTTGTTACCGAAGAAGTAGAAAACTAAGCGCGCTTTCTTTGCCTTTTCAGACTGGAGCGCAACGAGCTTGATCCCCTGAATTTTCGCCGCAGTAACAAACGGAATGCGACTTACCCGTTTGTATCCCGGCAACACCATCCTGAGCGTGGCCTCGTTCCCGCTGACGTACTTTTCGAGTGGTCCTGAATACCGTTCGTCGATTACAATGATGTTCGGCGAGAACCCCGCCGATCGCTTGCCAAATGCCGATTTGTATTTCATTCCCTGTACGTTCCGTACAGACCAGCCTGCCGGGACGACGTACGAGAAGGTAGTTTCGGCAATTTTAGTTTGCGCCTGGGAGAAGAATTCGGCCGCAAGCAGGCACATCACTATCGCCGCGCCTACAGTTATGGTCTTGAATGCCCGCATTGATCTCTCAAAATCCTTCATACGCCGGTCGCTCTGCACTCAGGTTCGTCTCCTCGTTGGGGAAAGTCCTCTGTCCAAAGAGTCACGCGTCCGACGCGAATTCCTTCCGTCGAATGGT
>JBGPOG010000552.1:0-3255 GCA_041487935.1 Chthonomonadia bacterium
AAAGCATTGGCCAGATTTTGCGCATGTACTACTCCAAATTGCGAGCGGTCGGGCTTAGGAACCCGGTCCGTAATCGAACCGGCTTACGAACATGCCGTCCCGTAATTGGGCAAACTCCATCCGAAGTACCCATACCGATCAACGGGCGTGGCGTTTTCCGGTTCACAGCCCATAACGGCGATCTCGTTGCTGCCGATACATGTAGATTACCCAAACTCTAGTCGATGGCACGGCGAGCGCAGCGATCCACAACAGCAAGACAGACCAGATGGACGATGACGGGGCAAATACGAATAAGCCGATCGTCAATACAACAACCACTGTGCTGCAGAGGCCAAATAATTCTATCCATATGCGAAGCAGCGTCTTCTCCGGAGCTATCGCATCTCTCCCTGGGCCCGCTTACGGTAGGTCCATCGCTTTATTCATGACCACAGTATTGAGCACATCGTATATGGTTTCCTGCCGGTACCCTGCCATCGCTCCATAGGTGTGTCTTCAATTACCCGCACCTACCGCCGATCTAGAATCAAATTCGCCCATGCGTGAGCTACCAACTTCCTCAACGATCGGCTATTCGACTCTTTGAGACCTCCGCCGGAGACCGCGGGTAATTCGAAGGCGTCCGACCGACCTTCGCCACCACGACGATACTGCGCTCTATTTCCGTCTCCGGCAGCTTTAGTATAGCCACACGTTCTGTTTTGCCGCCCAGTTTTCGGATAGCATCGCTTGACTCATCAATCTCTGTCTGAATATCGGCGCTCTTTAGAAGCACGGCAAATCCTCCGGGCTTCACGAACGGAAGCAACCATTCGGCGAGTAGACTCGTTTTGGCGACGGCACGCGCTGTCGCGACATCAAACCTTTCACGATGCTCGGTGCTCCGGCCCGCATCTTCGGCGCGCGAATGGAGGATCTCGATTCCGGTCAACTTCAACTCTTTGATGACCTCTTCGAGGAACCTCAGCCGCTTGCGTGTCGAGTCCAGGAGAGTTACCGCGAGATCCGGGCGGGCAATCTTTAACGGGATTCCGGGAAAGCCTGCGCCTGTGCCGACGTCGATCACACGGGCGCCAGCCGGGACGCTGACCGCGGCTAATACCGCGAGCGAATCGAGGAAGTGGAGCGGCACGGTGTCCTCTGCTGCCACCCGAGTCAGGTTCATTCGCTGGTTCCAATCCGCCAGCAATTCAGCGAAGAGACTAAACTGATCGATCCGCCTTGCGGAAAGAGAGATGCCGAATTGGTCCGAGCCGGCTTGCAGATGATGGCGCTGATCTTCGGTCAGAAACATCAGGTCCTTTTCCGCGAGACTTGAATTCAAGATACAACGGCTGCGGTTGCGCAGTGGCTAATTACAATTCAACAAGAGATGGGGGAATTCCGCGGTCTTCTCGGTGCTTTGGCTGTTTCGCGGTGTTGACGGTTCGCGAAACCAGGGTTGCAGTCAACGCGCTCCACGAGCAGGCGGCCAATACTCAATCGTCCGTAAGCCGCCGCCTCGTTGGGCCGGAAACACGCGAATAGGCTCGGGACAATCCATCTGGAGATAGGCGTCGCTTGGCGTATGCTTGAGGGATGGTCAATCAATAGGTGCAAAAAAGCGGGCGGTTTCCTACGAATCCGCCCGCTTTGGAGTTGAGCGATCAGGCCAGAATATCGAGCTGTTTCGACTGGCCGGATTGCGGCATTAGTGTGTTTACCAGGTCCTTATCGGCGCTCATAGCTTTCTTCAGGAGAAACGCGGCCTTGGCGGTATCCTCGTCGGCCGATCTAAGCACAGATGCTTCGGCCGTTCCTACACTCATGGCTGAGCTTACAGAGTCCATAGCGATATTGAATTCCTCGATTTATTCGATCTTTCTTGTTATTCCACTGGCCCGCCGGCTTGGATACAGTTAATGTAACGGGGTTCGCCTTGAATTACGCCGCCCTATCGAATGAGAGCGTTGGGCCGGCTCGATCTAGCTGCTTGATCATCTCTTCAATGATCTCATCCATGTCGTTATCGGTAAGCTGCAGGAGCGCCACTGCGGATGGGTCCATTTTGTCTCGCGGTCCATCCGATCCCAACCCATAACGAACGGTATGGCTAAGCCCGTTGGCAACGTGGATCACCGCGGTAAGGTTCGGATTGTCCCTGCCGCGTTCAATAACGTGGTGGCCGGCAATCGCGCTGCAAAGCGGCTGTGGGAGATTCCACTTTTCCGCTACCCTTGCTCCCACTTCGGCATGATCGAAACCGAGCACGGTCCTTTCCGCTTCGTGGAAAGGGAGATCGTCGAGCTCGGCAAGCGCCATAATGGCCTGGAACTGTGGCGAGACATGAACGTTCAGGATGACTTTGCCGACATCGTGCAGGAGGCCGCCGACGAAACCTTCTTCCGATCGGATGGCGTGTGTCCGATTGGCAATGATTTGCGACATCAGGGCGCACGTCACGGAGTGCTTCCAGAGCTCGCCGGCCTGAAGGCCATAGCCATCGCACTCGCGCTTCAAAGTGTCGTAGGCTGAGGCTGCGAGCGCCAGGTTGCGCAGCGCCTGCATCCCCAGGATGACGATCGCCTCGCTGATCGTGCTTACAGAACGGGGCAGTCCGTAATAGGCGGAATTGGCGATCCTCAGCACGCGCGCGGTAAGCGCCACGTCGCTGGAAATCGTATTGCCGATTCCCCGCGCGGAAGCGTTTGGGTCTTCCGTCATCTTCAGGACCTTCATCGCAACGTCCGGCAGGGCGGGAAGCTCCTGAACGCACTGGACTAGCTGCTCCAGAGTTATTGTGGCCATCGTATTTCTCCTCGCCCAAACCCTGATCAGCCGATGCATCCGAGCTTCGACGGGCGACTCCGTGCGGACCTGCTATCTCTACGGGATTATCGGCAAGGAAGTGAGATAAGTCTAGGGTGCGAAGCCGCCGGGTGGACTGAATATATATTGAACGCGAATGGATAACGCAAGAATCGCAAGGGGAGAGACAAATAGGCCCGTTTAAGAACCGATTGCGATCTTAAATACTTCGCGATAATGCCTTCTCCCAGAGGGTCTCCACGCTTCGTTGTTGCAACCTTTTCCCCAGTTGCTCACTATTAAATAATTAACATCGAAGGTGTTACATATTTCACCCCATTTTTCCAATTCTGGTATTGACAATCGCCATGACCGCTCCTATACTGTCCTCGTGCAGGCCGGGCCATGATGCCCTCCCTCGTGATGCGTTCTTGATGATTTGTTTTGCTTGATTTGAGGGGAGAT
>JBGPOG010000553.1:0-3253 GCA_041487935.1 Chthonomonadia bacterium
GCCATTGACGTGATACAATGAAGTTGTAGAGCTATCGCAGGGAACCCAAAGGAGCAACACCATGGCCATTAGCGCGCCGCCACGAGAGAGAGTACAGGAACAGCAGGAAGTCTGGATTTCCGACCACGCGCTGACGTTCGAAGAGTATCTCACCGAATACGAAGGCGTCAAAGAGCACGTCGAGCTGATTAGAGGAGTGCCGACAACGAGAATGGCTGCCAATATACCACACGAGAAGCTGTTTGGATGGCTCTACAGACTATTCGGCGATTATGTCGAACAACACGATCTCGGGATGGTCTTCGGCTCACGAACCGCCGTAAAGATCACGAATTACGACGGGCGCCTCCCGGACATCATCTTTATCCGCAAGGAGCGCCAGCACAAACTGGAATGGCTCACCTGAAGTGAGCCGCCGGATCTCGTAATCGAATTGATCTCTCCCGGCGACCGGCTTTCGGATAGGCTGAAGCTTGAGGCAGATTACCTATCAATCGGAGTTCCTGAGATTGTTTTCGTCGATGCTAATCGCCGTCGCGTCAAGACATTTCGTCTGGCAGGTTCTGAGTATCAGATCGATGAGCTAAAGTCAGGAAAGCTGCGGCTTGAGACAGTTCCGGGATTCTGGATAGACATTGACTGGCTATTCGATGAGACCAGGCCGCCCGTGCATGAAATCTTATCGGAGCTGGAGTCTTCACCTTAGTCCAATGTCCCATTGAATCAAAATATCTCCTGCTCGATTTCAAATGCCTCGCAAATCGCGCGCAGCTCCAGGTCGTTCAGGCCCTCCCCTTGCCCTTGTGTCGTGAGGTTCAAGTATTCGTATCGTGCGCCGATTTCCGCGTACTCGATTCGGTCGCAGGCCCGTTTCACGGACGCATCCGATCGCGCCATCACACCGTGCTTGCCCCACAAAACGACCCTGTGCTTCCGCAGCTTCTCCACATTTGCCGCCATCAACTCAGCCGAGCCGGGAATCAGGAATGGTATGAAGCCCACCCCCTCCGGAAGGTGTACGATGCACTCCGGCTGCCATCTCAGTATCCGCCGATTGAGCCCGATCGTGTCTTGATATGCGGGAATGTGGCTGAGATAGGTCAAGTGCAGCGGCTGGGCGTGGATCAACGCGTGGAAATTCGTGCCTGTCCGGGCAATCTGATCCTGATGAACCGCCAAGTGCGAGTTGAATTCACTGGTCAGGCGCGCGAATAATCGACGGGGCGATGTGAAGAGCCTCGCTGTCGCGCCGCCGTCATTAACCGTCGCGAATCCCAGGTTCGCTTCCGGGTCGTTTCCGATTTCGCGAAGGCGCCGTCCCGAACCCGTTACCAGGAACGATGCGCCGGCAAGCTCAGGAACCGGCTCCGGTAGCGCCTCCTCTTCCACCCTTGTGAACGATGCGGGCGGCTCTACGTCCCAGCCAATGTAAACCGATATGTTTCCCGCGGCGCCTTCGCTGGCTTCGATCTCCACCAGGCGCTGTCCCGCCTCTCCTATCAATGCCATCAAGTCGTCCAAACTCGGGAAAGGCGGATCGACAGGCATATGAATCCTCCGATTTGTTTGAATTCCGGGCAATTTAAAGCAGGATGAATCCCGCTCGCTATACAAATGCTATCCGTCGCAAGGCGCTGTTTATCCTTCCTTTAGTCTATCCTCACGCTTAAGGGGTCGAGGCACAAATGAAGCTATCCAACATTTTCCGGGTAATAGGGGCCGCAACCATGATTGGTTCATTGACGTGGGAAAGTGAAATCCTCGCACAAGAGGGCATAGGTCCTGGCGGGAGAAAGGCAGGCCGATCCGTAACCATCGCGCAGCACGGGATCGTCGCCACCAGCCAGCCGCTTGCCGCGCAGATCGGATTGGATATCCTCAAGCGCGGCGGTAACGCCGTCGACGCCGCCATCGCTACAAACGCAGCCATGGGGTTGATGGAACCCATGTCCTGCGGCGTCGGCGGCGATCTCTTCGCCATCGTATGGGATGCGAAGACCAAGAAGCTCTACGGCCTGAACGCCAGCGGCCGCTCCCCTTACCGTGCGACGCGTGAGTTCTTTGCTTCAAAGGGACTCCAGCACATCCCAAGCTCCGGGCCGTTGAGCTGGTCGGTGCCCGGCTGCGTGGATGGCTGGGACGAGCTGCGGAAACGCTTCGGTACCATGGCCTTCAAAGAACTGCTGGAGCCAAGCATCAAGTACGCGGAAGAAGGGTTCCCGGTCAGCGAAGTGATCGGAGGATATTGGAAGAGCGCGATGTCACTTTCCAGGGACCCCGACATGGCGGCGACCTACTTCCCAGGCGGCCATCCGCTCGCCCCGGGAGAAGTCTTCAAGAACCCATTCCTCGCTCAATCCTATCGGGAGATCGCCTCCGGCGGCCGGGATGCTTATTATAAGGGGCGTATTGCGAACGACATCGTTGCCTGCTCCGACAGCCACGGAGGCCTGTTTACACTCAAGGATTTCGAAGACCACAACAGTACGTGGGTCGAGCCCGTCAGCACGAACTATCGCGGCTACGACGTCTGGGAGATTCCACCACCCGGCCAGGGAATCTCCGCTCTGCAGATGCTCAACCTGCTGGAAGCCTACGACCTGAAATCCATGGGCCCGCGCTCCCCCGGCTACTGGCACCTGTTTCTAGAAGCCAAGAAACTGGCCTATGCCGACCGGGCGCACTTCTATGCGGATCCCGCGTTCGCCAAAATCCCGGTCGAAGGACTCATTTCCAAATCCTACGCGGACCAGCGCCGCAAGCTCATCGACAAGGAGAAAGCCCTCACCCAGATCGAATTCGGCGACCCGAAGCTCGGCAAGAGCGACACCATCTACCTCTGCGTGGTAGATAAAGACCGCAACTGCGTTTCGCTCATCCAGAGCAACTACAACGGCTTCGGCTCAGGCCTGGCCGCGGGCAGGCTGGGCTTTGCCCTCCAGAATCGAGGATGTCTCTTCGCGCTCGACCCCAACCACCCCAACCGCCTGGAGCCCCACCGCCGCCCGTTCCACACGATCATCCCCGCTATGGTCACCAGGGACGGCAAGCCCTGGTTTACCTTTGGCGTGATGGGGGGCGACATGCAGCCGCAAGGGCACGTGCAGGTTCTTGTGAACATGATCGACTTTGGCATGAACGTGCAGGAGGCCGGCGACTTTGGCCGCGCGCGGCACAACGGCAGCGCCGAGCCCACCGGCCAGCCGGCCGCCAGCGACGGAGGCCGCGTCACCGTCGAGTCGGGCATTACGGA
>JBGPOG010000554.1:0-3251 GCA_041487935.1 Chthonomonadia bacterium
AGGGAGTGACGGCGATCGAATAACGATACAACCCCTTCTTATGCTGCGTGACCGGGAATTCGATCTCTTTGCGTCCCGGCTCCACCACCACACTCTGGGAGGAAACCCGCTCGGCATCTCGCATCAGATCGACCCGCGCGCGAGTTCTCGCTATCCCGGTGTCGCGAATTTCCGCGGCGAGTTGAACGGTCTGGCCTGGCGACGCATAAACCTGCGCGCGCCGCGCGACGACCTGCAGGTCTCGGGCGCGACTGGTCTTGCCGACACACAACGTCGAAACCTTGATGCCTTGAGCCTTTGCCGCGCGCGCGGCCTCCAGGGGAAAGCTGTCGTCGGTGTCGCGCCCATCTGATACAAGCAGAATGTGGCCTCCGGCAGCCAAGCCTCCCGCCGTCAAAGAGCCGGCAAGGGCCGCACCCAGGTTGGTTCGATCCCCATTCGGTTTGACAAGGTTGGTTAAGCTTTCCTCCGTGATGGCGATCGGTTTGTCGGAAAACCCGAAATATCGAAGGTCGTATTTCTCGCGTATCTCAGCCAGGAGCGGAAGATTTTCGGATGTGAGCCTCTTTGCGGCAGTAAAACGAGTCACCTCGGCCGGACCCGCGTCCGGAGTGCACATGCTGCGAGACGTGTCGAGCAGAATTAAGAACGGCTTCTTTCTCTTTGAAGTCTCGCTGCTGCGTGAAACGGTCGGGTTGAGAAGTATGATTGCTAGGACGCCGATCACGAGGCCGCGGATAGCCAGAAGAGCTGGATGAGATCGGGGCCCACGCCGCAAAGAAATGAGTGTGATCGCGGCTGCGGAGGCAACCGCGAGGAGGGCGGTGTGCATTGGGAGGAACGGAGGATTGAATTGCCAGTGCATGAGTGCGGATCTTTGGCGCGCTCGCCATAACTGCCAGGGTCGATTTACACGCCCTTACGGAACAATCAATTCGATATTCTTGCCATTCATTCCTGTTTTCGCCGGCGGCAACGATGCGACCCTACAAAGCCGGCAGGCTAGTGCCATCATCTAATTAGGCACCACGCCTGCCGCCCGGCCATTACGTACCGGTGGCCACACGTGCCGGCGCAGAGTTATTTGGAGACCGCACCGCGACTGCTGTAACGCGAACTATGGAACTTGCAGAGAGGACTTATCGATGGCCTGGAACATGAATGCCGTTAGAAAGACCGATGAGAACATCGAACAGGAGAAGATCGAGTCCGGGCCGCGCCTGGAAATGAGCGTCGATCCGGGTGAGCAGGCGATCGAAACCGTCGGAGTCTTCTTGCGGAACATGGGCCAGTTCTCATTCGATGTCTTGGAGGACGACGCCGAAGTCATTGCCGAAAAATTCGACTTGTGGCAAAAGCATCTCCTGATGGGACTGCCGCGCCCGGGCGCGGATCCGGATCCCCAGCCGCTTCCGATGGACCGCAGGGATTGGCCCGGCGTGAGACAGTTCTTCGCGCATCACCGCCGCTCGGAGAAGCGGTATGTCGACACCTCGATGACCGATATGAAGCGCGTGATCTGGGCGCTGATCAACGGCTTGAATCGGGCGGTCTCTCAGGACAGCCAGATTGACAAGGACGTTCTTACCGAGCTTACCCGGCTTCAAGCCATGGTTCAATCCGCTTCGCTTGTGGATATCAAGCGGGAAGTTCTGTCCGCGGTTTCCAAGATTGGGTCAGCCATCGAAGATCGGCAGAAGGAGCAACAAGAGTACATCCGACAACTAGGCCGGCAGCTCGAGTCAATGAGCGATCAACTTCGCGAGGCGCGCGCTGAAAGCACCCTGGACCCGCTTACGCGATTGCACAATCGAAAGGCATTCGACGACTACCTGGCGCATACCCTGGAGCTGTTCTCACTGTTCAGCTACCCGGCCTGCCTGATGCTGGTGGACGTAGATCATTTTAAGACAATCAACGACCGTATGGGCCACCCCGCTGGAGACGCCGTCTTGCGGGTACTCTCCGACAGGCTGGGACGGACATTTGTGATGAAGGGCGATTTCGTGGCGCGTTATGGCGGTGAGGAATTCGCCATCGTGCTCCGGCAGGCGGACGCCGACGCCGGGCGCGCTATGGCTGAAAGGCTGCTCGCGGACGTGCGCGGGCTGCGAATCCCAATCGAAGGCCAGGAGATAGATCTGACAATATCGATTGGGTTGGCGCCTGTTTCACCGGGCGATAGCGTTCAAACGTGGATTGCCCGCGCCGACTCCGCGCTCTACGAGGCCAAACGAACGGGGCGGGATAGAATCGTCGCAACGAAACATCAGCCTAATGCATCAGTCTCCAGAGCTTGACGAGCTTGTCCGAACCCGCCGTAGCAATTAGCTTTCCGTCCGGCGAGAGCGACACGGCATTTACAGTCCCATCGTGCGCGTTAAGGACGCCGGCCTCTTCGCCTGCGGGGAGCTTCCAGAAGCGGACCGTGTGATCCGCGCCACCGCTCAGGAGGGTTTTCCCGTCCGGCGAAATCGCCAACGAGAGCACCTTATCTGTATGGCCTTTCAGAGCGCCGGTCACTTTTCCGGTTTTCAGATCCCATTGCCGGACGATCTTATCGCCGTGCGCGGAAAACAGAGTGTCCGAATCCGTCCCAAACACCAGGCCGTTCACCAATTCCGCCTCGAAGCTCTCGGTTTCCTTGCCGCTGCTCAGGTCCCATGTCTTGATCCGCGTATCTCCGCCCGTAGCCAGCCTTTTTCCATCGCGTGAAACCGCCAAGCAGTTCACCTGGCCGCCATGTTCCAGGCTCCAAATCTCCTGGCCCGATTCCAGATCGAATACCTTGGCCGAGCCATCCAGGCTTCCCGTAATGAGCCTCTTGCCATCCTTCGCAGTTCCGATGCAGGTGACAAATCCCGTGTGCGATTCGAAGTGCCGCTGCCGAATTCCGGAGTCGATTTCCCAGACCTGCCCGCCCCAGCTTCCGGTGAATAGCAGCCTGGCATCCGGCGAAAAAGCCACGCCGGTTACCGAATACTTCACGTCGAACGATGCTTCTTCGTCTCCGCTCGCGACCTCCCAGACTTTCGCGGCGTTGTCTTGAGATCCGGTAGCGAGGTGTTTCCCGTCTCGTGAGAACGCCAGCGAGAGCACGGAATTCGTATGCCCGTTGAGCGTAAGCTTCAGTTCGGCGGGAGCGTCCGGCTTCCCGGAAATCCAAGCGGATAATCCCAGGGCGAGTGCGGTAGTGAGGTATTTGGTCATTGTTTGACTCCGGAGGCAGCCCGGTTTGCATATTCCGAGTA
>JBGPOG010000555.1:0-3231 GCA_041487935.1 Chthonomonadia bacterium
CACCCAAAGCCTCATCAAAGCTTGAACTCGCTTTCCTGGTCTTCGTGGCGGATTTCGTCCACGGGATCTTTCTTGCCCCTGCCGGCGTACAGCCGGTCCGGGAAATTCAGCACGAATGCATTTGCCTCGCCGACGTTTCGGTATGCGTGGACGACTCCGGGAGGCACAACCATGAATGACGGGTTTGCTTCACCGCAGCAGTACACTTCTTTGATACGCTCTTTGCCCTCCCGGTTCTCCCAGAGAGTGACCTCGAACTTGCCGGAAATAAAGCAGAATCCATCGGCCTGGCCGCGATGCTCGTGAGGGCCCCTTGCGACGCCTGCATGAGTTACCGAGATGTATCCCATGACGGGATCGAAGCCATCGGGCAGTTCGTCGTCGCGGTAAAGCTCAGTCAGCCAACCCCTCGGATCCTCGAAGCGTCGAAGTGGCTTTACAATTACGCCTTCTATGTCAGATTTCATCTAATTCCACGTTCCTCCAAGTTATTGCAAAAGTCGCGCAGCCGTCATCCCTCGTACCTCCTAAGAATCTTCACCGTTTAGTGCACGAATGTCAACTTGCAAATTCAAAAACAGATCCCTTCGGGATGACGGGGGCTGTGACAGTTTCTTACGCGCAACGCCGCGTTAGGCGCGGTAAAATGCTCAGAATGACGTCAAAGGCAACGTCTTCATTTCGAGTGGAGCGAGTAAACCAGCGATTGCGTTTCGCTCGCGTTGACCGGTAGCTAACGGGCGGGGTATGATGGACGCGAACCCATCCGAAAGGCGACCGTATGGCCGGCCAACTCGGCAGCTTCGCGCTGGTACTCCACTCCCATATCCCTTACGTCCTCGCTCACGGTCGCTGGCCGCATGGGATGGATTGGCTTGTGGAGGTGGCGGCGGAGAGTTACGTCCCGCTCCTGGATGTGTTCAACCGCCTTGTTGCTGACGGTATTTCACCAAAGGTCACTCTGGGATTGACGCCGATCCTCGTCGAGCAGCTTGCAGACGAGACGTTTGCCGGTGAATTCGAGGACTACCTCCGCGGAAAGATTGCAGCCGCAGAGGCCAATTCAGAGGACTTCCAACGCGAGGCCCGTCCCGAGATGATCGCGCTGGCCGGATATTGGCGGGATTTCTACGCGCGCGTTCTCCGCCAGTTCGTCGACACATACGATCGGAATCTGGTTGGAGCCTTCCGTAAGCTGCAGGACGACGGCCACATCGAAATCCTGACTTCCTCGGCAACCCATGCTTATCTCCCACTTATTGGAACAGATATATGCATCGATGCACAGATCAATCTGGGTATTTCGTCCTATCGGCATCACTTCGGCAGGCAGCCGCGCGGGTTTTGGCTGCCTGAATGCGCCTATCGACCGGCTTATCCCTGGCAGCCGCCCATTGCATCGTTCCAGGCAAAGAAACCGACGCCGCGGAAGGGAATCGAAGAGTTCCTGGCAGACAACGGGCTGGAGTATTTCTTTGTAGACTCGCATCTCCTTAAGGGTGGTGAAGCAATCGGGGTGTATGCCGAGCGGTTCAAGGCGCTGGAGGAGATGTGGTCGAGATTTAAGAAGCAATACCAGCCCGAGGATTCCGGTCGATCGCCGTACGCCGCGTACCTGGTGAATTCGAGCGGCAGGCCGATGGCGCCTGTTGCGATTTTGACGCGAGACCCCGAGACCGGGATACAGGTCTGGAGCGGCGACGTTGGCTATCCCGGCGACGAATGGAACCTGGAGTTCCATCGGAAGCATTCTCCCGGCAATCTACGTTACTGGCGAGTGAGCTGGCCGCGCCACGATCTTGGCCGCAAAGAACTCTATGAACCGGTGCGTGCGCTTTCCCGTCTGTCGCCTCAAGCCGGCCACTTTGCCGAGACCGTCCGCCGCGTCCTCGGATCGCATCGAGAACAGCATAGTGATCCCGGGATACTGTCCGCTGCATACGACACCGAGCTCTTTGGACACTGGTGGTTCGAAGGCGCGGAATGGCTGTACTATGCCATCCGGCGGCTGGCACAAGACCCCGGCATCAAGCGCGTCACCTGCGGCCAATACCTTTTGGACAATCCTCCGTTGACTCTGGTTTCCCTTCCGGAAGGCTCGTGGGGCGAAGGCGGGTACCATTGGATATGGCTGAACGAATGGACCGCGTGGGTTTGGGAGAAGATTTACAAATGCGAAGCTGAAATGACCGCGCTGGCAGCGGAATTCGGCGCCGATCCGCGCGTTGCGACAGTTCTCCGGCAAGCCGCGCGGGAGCTGCTGCTCCTCGAGTCGTCCGATTGGCCGTTCAGCATCAGCACCTGGGCCTCGCGGGATTACGCCGAACAGCGTGTGAACTACCACTTCGATAAGTTCACATCGCTTTCGAAGATTATCCGGCAGGTCGCAGCCGGTAAGGCTATCGAACCGGACGCGTGGAACGAGCTCGGCGAGGCGGAAGACCGCGATCGCTGCTTCCCGGATGTCGATCCAGGACTATGGGCCGCAACGTAATTGGCCCTGGTTATTGCACAAGTCGCGCCGCCGTCATTCTGAGCAATTTATGTTGCGTGCAACACTATGTAAGCAATGACATAATGCGGCCAATCCGTCATCCTGAACCGCCGTTGTGAAGGATCTGCTTTTGGCCTTTTGTCATTAGGAACGGAGTGAAGGATCAGCTTTTGATCTCACAGATTGCACGGAGCCGGGCCAAAAGCAGATGCTTCGTTCCACTCAGCATGACGGTAGCGCGACTTTTGCAATTGCCTTAGTAATAAAACTGCCTACTGCTGTTTCACGTTGTAGCACCACAGGGTGTCTTGCTCGCGCAGATACATCTTACCGCCCGCGACGACCGGATGCGCCCAGCTCGAGGACGTCGCGTTGGGAATTTTGAAGCTGCTGATTTCCTTATACGCCGCCGGAGATGCTTCGACCAGCGCCATAATCCCATTATCGAACCGGAAGTACAGGTTGCCGTCGGCAAAAGTGACGGCGGCGGAGCCTCTGCCGGGACCCCGGTCTTGTTTCTGCCAGACGATGTTTCCGGTCTTCACTTCCGCGCAAAACGGCCGGCCGTTGTCATCGCGATCGCCGTAGACGTAATCGCCGATCGCCACCAGCCCGCCGTGCTTGTTCGTCAGCTCCCGGTTCAGATACACCTCTCTTGCGCTCACGCCGCCGCCTGCCGCCTTGAGCTGGAGCAGCGCGCCTCCCTTGCCATACCCCGCAGAGCTGAATATGCGGTC
>JBGPOG010000556.1:0-3225 GCA_041487935.1 Chthonomonadia bacterium
CGCGACGAGCACGAGCCCATGAATGAGCAAGCCCCCGTTCGTCAAGCCCTGGCCCATCTCATATCCGTCCAGGGCAACATTCATTGCGCCGGCGTGGTCGCCTGCTGCGGCGTGCACATCGGCGTCCGCGTTCAAGAGACGTGCGAGGTCGCGGCCTTCCGCCAGATAGGGATAAGTCGCCGTGAACGACCGTTGGACCGGAACCTGCGCTTCCTTTCCAACTCCACTCCTAAGCTGGGCAAGCGCCGGCTGATTCGCGGCGACGAGTCCCTTCTCAACTTCGAGACTGATATCGCTCTCGGAAACCCCCGTTGTCAGGTAAGCCGCCTTTGTCCCGCCGTTTGCTGCAAAGGTCTTGCCTGCTCCCGCAAAATCGTCGAAGCCATTGTTTGCCGGAAGGGGACGCAGCGGATCGATTTTTGGCTTGTAATGACCAGTCATCGAAAATGCGATGGCGAAGACAAGGGCGCCCACAATGAAGATACCAACGCAGCCTGTTCCACACGACTGCATGCAAGAGCGGCGCTTTGGCGCCGGACGGTCCTGTTCACTCATCTTAGGCTGCCCCGGTTACTCGAACCTGCGGTCCGTCCAACGAAAGCCGGCCTTCGGCGAACAGTGTGATCGCCTTCACGTATGCTCGGTGCTCTTCCGGCAGAATTCTGTCAGCAAGGTTTTCGGGCGTGTCTCCCTCCTCAACGGGGACTGCGGACTGGACAATGATCGGCCCGGTATCGTATTCTTCATCCACGAAATGGACCGTGCAGCCGGAGATCTTCATACCGCTGTCGATCACGGCGCGGTGTACGCGCTCTCCATACATTCCCTTGCCTCCAAAGAAGGGCAGGAGGGCAGGGTGGACGTTCATAATGCGCCCGTGATAAGCTTTGACAACGGATTCGGGTAGCATTCGCATATAACCCGCAAGGCAGATCAATCCGACGTTGTATTTCCTGAGTTGAGTCAGTAGTGCGGCTTCATAGCCGCTCGGGACGTTCTCATATTGCTTTGTGGAAATGATGGAAGTTCGAACGCCCGCCCGTTCCGCGCGCAGGATGGCTGGGGCATCTCGCCGCCCTCCGATGACCACGGCGACCCGGCCGGGAATCTCGCCCGACGTGCAAGCATCGACGATCGCCTGCATATTGCTTCCCCGACTGTGCCCGCCAACCATGATCCCGATCTGCAGCATATTTGGTATGCCAATTCCCTTTCAGGTCGAATGTCAGGCTGGTCGCAAGGGAAGGGCGGTACGCCGGCATATTCCACAACCGATAAATCTGCCGCGACAACCCAATTACCCAACAACCCTATTATCCAATTACCCGAAGTAATTGCAAAACTCGACAAATCGCACGTATCCCGTCATCCTGAACGGAGTGAAGGATCTGTTTTGATCTCACAGATCTCTCCGGACCGGGCTAAGAGCGGATGCTTCACTCCGTTCAGCATGACGGTAGCGCGACCTTTGCAATTACCCCACCCAACTACCTCCTCCGCTCCCAATCGCGAAAGGCGTCCAGCAGCTTTCGTAATACGGCGGCAGGTTGGAAAAGATCGTCTGCAATGGCAGGCCGCGCATCGCGCAGGGCCTGAACGAATACGTGCAGCCGCACCAGGGAGCGGGTCGCCAACAGCGGCCCTTCGAGCCGCCCGGCTTTACCGAGCAGGTCGCCCCAGACCCGTACATAGGCCGTTCTCACTTGCTGAAGCGCGTCTGCTCTGCTGAGATGCCGCGCCGCCGGCCAGAGGAGTTCTTCGAGACCCAGGAACGCCGGTCCGAAATAAGCTGTTCCCCAATCCATCAGTTTGATCGATGGCGGATCCCCCGGAAGGACGGCCAGGTTGCCTGCGTGCAGATCGCCATGAACCAGGCTGGAGGGGATGGTCGAAGCATCTCGAGCGAGATCATCGATTGCCCAAACCACGCGCTCGATTTCATCGACCGCCAACAATGACCGCGAGACGTTTTGAGAGTTGGCGAGCTCCAGCGTTTGCAGCCCGATCTCTTCCCAATCTCGCTGTTGCACAAGGCGAACCTGGAGGTCCGTGAACAGAGCCTCCTCACCGACTGCCGCCCGCTGCAGGCGAGCAAGGGTCTTGGCCGCCTCGACATATGCCTTAACTGTAGGCCTTTCCGCCAGCGTGATCGACCCCACGTCTTCCGACACCAGCCAATAGAGTCCGCGCTTGGTGTCCGCCTCGTGTGCAATTACGCGCGGCGCGCAGTCCGGAGCGATCTTTGAAACCGCAACGGCAACCTCGAGTTCTCTTCGCGCCGTTTCGCGCACCGCCTTGAAGACGTAGCTGTTGTTTGCGCCAAGCCGCACGCGGCAGACAAGGAGTCCCTGGCGTCCCAGTAACGGCTCGATAACCGCGCCGTCTGCCGGCCTCCCAACTGCATCCCCGACGAGAGCCGCTATCTCAGAATCGTCCACTATCTAAATGCCTCGCAGTCCCGCATCGGCGAGCACGCTGGTTCATTATGGAGGGCAGAAATGGGCGCCGTCAAGGAGGAGATCAACACCGAATGCTTACGTCTCAAGCCGATCTATGCGATGGCGGAGTGCTTGGACTTCGGCTTGGAGCGTTTGGGTTTTATCTTCGACAGATGCTAGTCTTGTTTGTTCTGTAGCGGAGCTTGAAAGCAGGTTGCGTTCCGAACGTAACAGGGTGTTCTCCAATCGGAGCGCCATTTTCTCACGCTCGTGCGCTTCATTCTCCTTGAGGCGCTGGAGCTCCATAATGACCTGCTTCACGGTGTCGGTCACGATTTCGAGGCGTGTTTGGAGCGCTTTGACGCTGTCTTTGTTCTCCCGGGTATCCTTAGCGATGCCAAGCAGTTGCTTGGTGATTTCGAACAAAGATTTGAGCATTCTAAGACGCCTGCAATTAGGCCATCTGCGCTTTAATCTGCCGAAGCATAATATCTGTTCGCATCCCGGAAGCGTCGATTTCTGCCTGCACCGATTTCATGCAGGCGCGTAACTGCTCAATCTCCGCGAGATGGCGTCGAATTCCCTTGTGCAGTTGCGCAGCCTCGTCCTCCGCAGGTTCCGCGGCCATGGATTTCTCCATCTGCTTCAACCTCCAATTCTGGATGATTCTTGTGCCGGCCACCAGTTAATTATATAGCACATCGCTCGATTGTGAGGCGCATTTTTAGGCGGCAGATCGCCGGCCTTTTACCGGACGTGCTGCCGCGAGGCCCGTGGCTTGTCCCCC
>JBGPOG010000557.1:0-3224 GCA_041487935.1 Chthonomonadia bacterium
CTCTTAGCCCCAATGCTGTTCGGTTAACGATGTAGGGGCGACCCTGTGTGGTCGCCTTTGACCGCGGGCGACCACACAGGGTCGCCCCTACCGACAGACGGATTGATGTTAACCGAACGGTATTGCTCTTAGCCCGGATTATTCATCTTCTACTGGAGCGCGGGCGTCCCGCCAGCATTCCGCCAGGTTCATGAATAAGTCAGGTTAGGTCGCGTCGGAACCTACAGTACAATCGTGAAACCGTTAGTCAATTGCATCGGTCGGTGGGAAAAATCCGGAGCGCTCGCAGCATTCGACCGCAAGACAGGGGCCGTGCTCTGGACGGTTCTGCCTGAGAGAAGCAGTTACGGCTCGCCGATTATCGTTCAACTTGCGGGTGCGCGCCAGTTAATTGGATTCACGGTATTGAGGCTTGTCTCGCTGGATGCATCGACCCACACACAGCTTTGGGACCTGCCGTTTCCGGCATTCTTCGAACAGACGATTACCACCCCGCTCGTCTGGAAAGACCTGGTCATCGCGAGCGGCGAGCAGAAGCCGGCCGTCGGCCTGCGCGTCACCAAGACGGACGAAAAGATGTCGACCACCCCGGCCTGGCAAAACGCAGACATCAAAGCGTACATGGCCAGTCCGGTGGTCTTCGGCGACCATCTCGCGGGATTCGACAGCGCGTCTCACAGGTTAACGTGCCTCGACCTCGCGACGGGCAGCGCCAAATGGACGTCCGACCGGCTTGGCGGACACGTATGCCTGATCGCCGCGGGCGACCGGATCCTCGCCCAGACCAGCAAAGGCAAGATGGTCATGGCGAAGGCCGCCCCGAAGAGTTACCAGGAGATCGGCCGCTGGAAGATCAGCGAGATTGGGGAAACGCGGCCGTACCCAGCGCTTTCCGCCGGACGCTTATACGTCAAGGACAAGGAGAACCTGCTCTGCTACGATCTTAATGGTTCGTGATGCGTTATTCCGCCCGTCCGCCGAGATGCTTCGCCAGGAACTTTTCCGCAGCCGCATAGAACTTGAGCCGGTTTTCCGGCCTGGCGAAGCCATGGCCTTCGTCTTCGAAGACCATATACTCGACCTCTTTGCCCCGGTCCCGCATCGCCTTGACGATCTGCTCCGCCTCGGCCTGCTTGACGCGCGGGTCGTTCGCGCCCTGCCCGATGAGGAGCGGGCATTTTATCTGGTCCACCTTCGTCAACGGAGAGCGTGAGAGTAGGAACTCCTCATCGGTATCCGGATCGCCCACCCGCACGGTGAAGATCTTCTTGAGCGGCTCCCAATAGGGCGGGATCGAATTGATGAGCGTGATGATACTGCTCGGTCCGACGAGATCGACCGCGCACGCGAATACATCAGGCGTGAACGCCGCCCCGACCAGAGCTGCGTAGCCTCCATAAGACCCGCCAAAGATCGCCACGCGCTTTTGATCGGCGATTCCATGCTCGACAGCCCAGTTGACCGAATCGATCAGATCGTCGTGCATCTTCGCGCCCCACTCGCGGTCTCCGGCATGAAGGAATTTCTTGCCGAAGCCCGTAGAGCCGCGGAAATTCACCTGAAGACAAGCGTAACCGCGGTTCGCCAGCCATTGCGCTTCCGCATCGTATCCCCAATTGTCGCGAGCCCAGGGCCCTCCGTGGACGTTGAGAACCATCGGGAGTGGCGACGATGGACGATGGACGATGGACGATTCTGCATCCATCGGTGTTTTGGGATTCGCGACACCACCATCGTCCATCGTCCATCGTCCATCGACAGCGCTCGGGACCGTCAAATAGCACGGCAGTACCAACCCGTCCCTCGCCTTGATATCGACGGGAATCATTGGCGCAAGAGTGAATTTCTCCAGCCCGGGGCGTGTGGTGAATAGGAAGTCCAGCTTGCGCGTTTTCCGATCGTACCGGTAGTACGCAGCCGGCTTGCTGTCCAGGTGGTAAAGGATCAGCCAGGTCCCGTCGGCAAGATCGCGGCTGACGACGTGCATCTCTCCGGCATTCTGCGCCTGCAGAAAGTCCATGTCCGCCTGAATTCCCGGATCAAGCACAGTCCACTTGAGCCGGTCCCGGTTGAATCCTGCCGCCTGCATTCGATGCTCCGTCGGATGCACGAGCACTTCGCTCAGATCGACCTCCGGGCTGCCCGCCACAGTCTCTTCGGCCCCATCGCTCACATTGACTAACCGCAATTCCTGCGTATTCGCGCCCAACGTCGTTCCAACGTAGAGCTGCCGGCCATCCTTCGTGAACCCGTACCCCCCGCCTTCTTCATCGGGACCCCAGACGATAAGAGTGCGCCAACCGTCATCACGGTTTCCTGCTTCCTGCTTCCTGCCGACTGCTTCCTGCCGGCTGCCGACTGCCGACTGCCGACTGCCGACTGCTTCCTGCCGACTGCCTCCTGCTTCCTGCCGACTGCCGACTGCCGACTGCCGGCTGTCGACTGCTTCCCGCACCCGCAGCTCAAAACCCCCATCGTCCCTTGCCGCCTGGCAGGCACGAATCTGGAATTGCGAATCAGCCAACCATCCCACGACATCCCCTGGATTCTCGGCCTCCATGACTACAGCTCCGGTTGTCAGGTTCACTCGGTAGACATCGTGCAGCCGGGCATCGCGAATATTGAGGCTCACAAGGAGTTCGTTCGGGAAGGCGGGGTCCACGGCTACTACCTGCGCCTGCGCGCCCTGAAAGGGCGTGAGATCGCGAATGATATTGGCTTGCAGATCAACAGACCACAGGTGCCAGTTCTCATCGCCGTCGAAGTCTTGAAGATAGAGCAGGTGTCTGCCGTCGAATGCCCAAAAGTAAGCTCTTATCCCACGTTTCCTATCCCGCGTGATTACTCGATCGTCAGCTTGCCCGGCAGTCTTCAGCCAGACGTTAAGGACTCCTTCATCCGGAGCGAGATACGCGAGCAGCTTGCCGTCGGGAGAGATCTGGGGGGAGGCCTTCTCCGGGTTACCGAAGAGGATTTCGCGCGGGATAATTGGCGGGAGGGTATCGGAAGACATGGATCGCTCCTTGAATAGTTTCCGAATCATCCTACCCGCTGATTAGCCGTAGCGATACGGATTGCCGCCCCCGCGCTCGAGGTAATCGCGCTGACTGTCGTTTAGTATCTTATCAATTGGAATGCGCGCGAATCGCGCATGAATCCGATCGTGTTAGGTGGCGGCGACTCCTGCAAGAGAGGGAATGACGACGAGTTCTCGGAGTTTGAGA
>JBGPOG010000558.1:0-3223 GCA_041487935.1 Chthonomonadia bacterium
CAGCCTTTTTCGGGTCGCCGGCGTTTCTCTCCGCTTCACCTAACGCCGCCAGCGCATCCACCGAAATGGGCTCGGCCCACGCTCGGTTGCGCAATTCCACCAGCGCAGCCGGCGAGTCCCCTTTTGCTACCTCGATGCGTCCCAAAAGAAGATGCGCCTCGGGTAAATTTGGACGGTCGGAGATGGCGCCGCGCAAGACCTCCGCCGCCTCGTCCGGATTGCCGTTCGACCACATGCTCCAAGCAAGCGCAACCGCCATATTGTAATCGTCCGGCTTGATCCCGTAGGCGGCCCGGAAATATCGCTCCGCCAACGCAGGGTACCCCTGACGGCTGGATGAATAACCTATCTCCCCGAAGAGCATCGACATCAAAGAGGGCGCCGTCTCGACCACGCCAAGCTCGCGCTTCAAGCGTGACGCGACTCTCTTATCGTTCCGGAAAGCTTCTACTGCTATTTCCGGTGACTGCCAGGCGTCGGAGCCATATGCCCGATTGAGAACTTCCGCGACCTGATCGATTCCCTCTTGTTCCTTCCCCTCGCGCATTAAAGCGCAGGCCAGGTTGTAGCGCGCCTGCCCATTACCGGGGTCCGCGCGAACGAACGTACCGAAGAGCCTCGTTTCATTGACCCAAATGCCCGCATCCATTGCTGTGACGCTGGCATGTAAAAAAAGTACTCCGATCAATGCGATCAACGGGCCAATTCGAACAATCGGATTTCCCGCCGGACCGCCAAACCGAGATCTTATGGCGGGAATCTCAGCGCATTCGAAGATCACCCAGGCCAACAGCGGTGCAAAGGTTATTCCGGCAATCGCCGCGCGATACGGTGAAAGCGGCAGCGCGGGGAGCGGCAGGATATTGCTCACCGGAATCATCGAAATGGCTGAAAACGCGAATAGCCATGCCGATGCCCGCTCGGTCCGAATGAGTATCAGGAAACAAATAAGGCCGGAAATGAGAACTGCCGCGCCAGCCACGGTCGTTAGAGACCCCGCATGTTCGAGGTTTTCGAGAGTGTACGTGTGCATCGCGCTGGGAGTAGGCGCGAGCATCAACATCGCATAATATAAGACCGTCCGAAACACGTCCGCGGCCACGCCTCCTAATCCGTGTTCGATGGGGGCCGGATGCGGTACTCGGATCGAGGTGCCAATGACAATGTACGCGAGCGCAACGAGAACGAATGGGATTGAAGCATAGAGTACGTCGCGAGGTCCCATTCTTGTAACCGCCGACTCGGTCGCACTATCTCCGTTTGGATCGTCTATTACGGTCGTTCGTCCGTAAGTGGAAGGTCGAAAACAAAAGAAAGCCAGCGGAACGACCGCAAGCAGCGCGACCGCCTGCTCCTTGGTAAATACCGCGAGCGCATACGCAAGCAGCGCCCCAATCGAGAGCCGGAGCTTCTGACGACTCTGCGAACGAGCAGCCAGAATCAGCAGCCATCCGAATAACGCAGACCAGAACACGCACAAGGAATCGGTAATCCCGCCGATCCATGCCACAGCGCCGGATTGGGCCGGTTGAACGGCAAAAAGGGCCCCAGCCGCCAGCGCCAGGCCCTTCCGCCCGAACGCGGCGCGCGTCAGCAGAATCACCAGGCAGGTCGCCGCGACGTGAAACAGGATGTTGATGAGGTGGTATCCTGGGGTCCAAGTGTGCCAGGCGAGGCGCTCGAGATAGACGGTGGCCGATACTAGAGGGCGATAGTAGTTGAGCAGAAACGGGCGGGTGAAACAGTGGATGAGCGAGTCCCCGCCGCCGATAGCAGAACCGTCGATCAGCCACTTGTCATCCCAGACGATCCCTCCGTGAATTGCCGGCAGGTAAACCAAAGCGCTCATCGCGAGAATGAGAACGAACAAAACGAGATAACCCCGGGATAACTCAATTGCGGGATGGCTGGCCTCGGCGCGTTCGTCTGTTCTATCGGGAGCCCTGGCTGACATGCCTGAATTGTATCACAATCGATCGAAGCATGTCCTGGAAATCTCTGCGGGCGGGTGAGTATGTAAAGGCGGTTACGATCGTATGCTGGGCGCTTGCGTCCCCGTCCACACGCAGGCCGGCCACAGCGAGATCCAGACTTGCACCCGCGGACTGAGGCTGCCTCGCAGACCTGCGAACGCCACGGAAAACAGGCAGGCAAGCGAAGCTGTCCTGCCGCCGATCCAGCCGGCTGTACTGGCGTGAACCGGATGAATGGCATTGAGTTGATTGATAGATCGTTCTTCAATACTCGAACTGAACCGGAACGGACGGATCGTCGCAAAAAGGTCACGATTCGCCAAATCGACGTATTTACTAATGAAGGACCGAGAGCGCCCAAAAATGCAGCCGGGATTCTTCGTGAAATGGGGTACAAAATGCACGGAAGAAGGAACTTTATTCGACTGCTTGGCGTAGGCGGCTTATCGGGCGCTCTCATGGCGTCTGGTCAGGAATCCCACTCAGACACTCGTAACAAGGAGTTCAAGGGAACTTCCAAGAAAGGCGACCTGCTTGAAGCGCTGCAGGAGGCGATCGCTGCGGCCCAACGATCCGTCCGCCATCCGGATGCGCTCGTCGAATGGAAATTCAAAGGGATCTCCGGCAGAAACGGGGGCTTCGCAGGCTTTCACGAGATCACGGTTGTCATTGACGCACTCGTTCATTAGCAATTAGCGCTGCAATCGACTGGGCCGCCAAGAAGAGTAACTTAGAGGCGAATTATTCGGGCGAAATGACGGCATATTGACACGATCGATCGCTCGAATTATCCGCCCACGCAAGCGGAAGAGACGCGTCGAACCCCGCTTGTGAAACATCTGACAAGATGAAACCGTAGAGGAATATCGGTGTTTTTTTACGAATAACAGTAGCAGTAGAGCCGATAATCGAGTTATAATCGGTTATTCTCGCTTCGGCGTCCGGATGGTCCGTCGCCAGGCGGAATGTCGATGCGATTGTTCTGCCGGTTTCAACAGGTGGCGACGCTCGTACCCAAGGAGGTTGCAATGCGAAGTCTTGGCTTGATTATATCGTTCGTCGTAATCGCGGCGCCCGTACTTTCACAGACAGCGCCAAAAGCGCCGGCCGCTTCCAAACCCACGGCGGGTTCCGCGCAGGCTCAACCTGTGCGCGTCCCCGCGAGTCCGATAACGGGTACGTCTTTTGTGATCGATCGTCCGGTGGCAACGGTTCAGGACGAAAACGCTCCGAAACCCACTCCCGGGCAA
>JBGPOG010000559.1:0-3220 GCA_041487935.1 Chthonomonadia bacterium
CGCCTCGGAAGCCACGATCCGGGTCTCGCCCGGCGCGATCGCCGCCCCGGTCTCCACCTCGATCACCACCTCGGAATCCGCCGAATCCGCCACCGCTGCCGCTTCGCGGACCGCCACGGTCTCCACCGCGTCCGCCACCCGGGCCACCACGACCCCGGTCTTCCCGCGGCTTGATCGCGCTGGGATCGAACGGCTGATCCAGTCCGATTGCGGAAAGATTGACCCGGCCTTGAGGATCGACTTCGATCACGCGAACGTCGATCTCGTCTCCAAGTTTGACCACGTCGTCCGGCCTGCGGATGGGAGTTTCGGAAAGATGTGACACATGGACAAGCCCTTCTTTGCCAGGAAGGAATTCAACAAAGGCGCCCATCCCCATCAACCGGGTAACTTTTCCTTTGTACTTTGATCCAAGCTCGATCTCCGCGGTAATCGAACGGATCATCTCTGCGGCGCGATCTCCGCCAACTCCATTCACGGCTGCGATGTAGATCGTTCCGTCCTGCTCGATGCTGATGTCCGCGCCGGTCTCCGCCTCGATCTGCTTGATCATCTTACCGCCGGGGCCGATGACGGCGCCGATCTTCTCGGGGTTTATCTGTAGTGTGAAGATTCGCGGTGCGTACTGGCTCAGATTCTCTCGCGGCTGCTGAATCGCTTCCAGCATTTTGTCGAGAATGTATGCGCGACCTGTTTTTGCCTGCGCCAGCGTCTGCTGGATAATCTCCATCGAAAGGCCGCTCAACTTGGTATCAAGCTGGATGGCTGTGATGCCGGCGCTCGTTCCGGCGACTTTGAAGTCCATGTCGCCCGAGAAGTCTTCCATCCCCTGGATATCGCTGAGGACGGCGAATTGATCGTCGCGGGTCATCAAGCCCATGGCAATTCCGCTGACCGGCGACTTGATCGGTACGCCTGCGTCCATCAGCGCAAGGGTCGATCCACATGTCGATCCCATTGAAGTGGACCCGTTCGACTCCAGAACTTCCGAGGTCAGCAGCATGGAGTAGGGGAATTCATCCTTCGTCGGGATCACTGCGATTAGCGCCCGCTCTGCCAACGCGCCATGTCCGATTTCACGCCGTCCGGGTCCCCGCAACGGTCGCGCCTCTCCAACCGAAAACGGCGGGAAGTTGTAGAAATGCATATAGCGCTTCTCGGTATCGCCTTCCAGGCCGTCCACGGTTTGTGAATCCTCGGTCGATCCGAGCGTCACCGCGGTCAAAACCTGCGTTTGTCCTCTTGTAAATAATCCCGATCCGTGAACTCGCGGGAGCAGGCCGACTTCAGAGCTGATCTGCCGGATTTCGTCCAGCTTCCGGCCATCCGGGCGGATATTGTCTTCGATAATCAGCGCCCGTATCTGCTCTTTGATAACCTTATCCACGGCTTCCGGAAGCTCGGATTCTTTCTCCGGGAAGTCGGGAGCAAGCTTCGCGACAATCTCTTTCGTGATCTCGTTCAATCCGGATTCGCGAGCAGCCTTGTCCGGGTTCTGGATAGCCTGCCGCAACTCAGTGCTCGTGCGTTCGCGGACTGCCGTCAGCACGCCCTCATCCACGTGATGCAGTGACACTTGCCGCTTAGCCTTGCCGGCTTTGGCTGCCAACTCTTCCTGAAGCGCGCACTGCTCCTTAATCGCAGCGTGGGCGAACTCGATGGCGCCAAACATGTCCTCTTCCGAAACCTGGTTGGCCTCGGCTTCGAGCATGTTGACGACGTCTTTCGTTCCCGCAACGACCAGATTCAGATCGGTCGCATCGAGCTGCGCTAGAGTGGGATTGATCACCAACTGTCCTTCGATCCTGCCGACCCGCACGCATCCGATCGGTCCGTTCCAGGGAATGTCGGAAACCATCAAAGCGGTGGATGCGGCGACAATTGCGAGGACATCGGGGAGATAATCGTGCTCTACAGACAAGGGGTTGACAATAACCTGGACTTCATTTCGCATTCCATAGGGGAAGAGGGGACGGCAGGGGCGGTCGATCAATCTCGAGGTGAGGATGGCCTTCTCACTGGGACGGCCTCCTCGTTTGACGAATCCGCCGGGTATCTTACCTACGGCGTACTTTCGCTCTTCATAATCGCAAGTTAGCGGAAAGAAATCGAGCCCTTCGCGGGCGTTTTGGGCCATGGTAGCGGCGCCATGCACGACGGTGTCACCCATCTGCAGCCAACAGCTACCTCCGGCCTGTTTGGCGACTTTTCCCGTTTCCAAACGGATCGACTTGCCGCCAAACGTACCTTCAACTGTGTGTACCAATACGGTTCTCCTGATAAAAATGTGTAGGGTGTAGGAGGTAGGGCTTAAGGTGTTAGCCAAGTTTGTGCGCTTGACCAAGAACCCCAAACCCTATGCCCTACACCCTAACGGTTAAATCTTGCTCCGGATACCAAGCTGGCCGACCAGAGCGCGGTAACGCTCGATGTCCTTCTTGGCCAGGTAGTTCAACATCCGGCGGCGGCGGCCAACCATCATCATCAGGCCACGGCGCGAATGGTGATCCTTCTTATGCTCTTTGAGATGCTCGGTCAATTGATTGATACGCGCGGTCAGCAGCGCAATCTGCACCTCGGCGGAGCCGGTATCGGTTCCGTGTGTCTTGTGCTCCTCGATGACCGAGGACTTTCGCTCACGAAGCAGCGGCACTCTGGTTATTTCCTCCTGGTTCTCTCCTGTGACGCTGAAGTATAGCTTAAATAGAGAACAGGAGTCAACGATCGTGTCAGCGAAACTCCACCTGTATACCCTGAAGAATTCGTCTATCGGAATACGGGAGGAGAGCTATGAACGATTCGAAACTAACCCGGCGAGAAATGCTGCAAGGCTGTGGAGCCGCAGTGGCCGGACTTGCGATCGAAACGCCGCAGGACGCGCCTTCTGTCCGCTGCGGATTCGCCGGAGTTGGCGGGCGCGGTACGGCTCTCTTGCAAAACGTGCTCAAGATTCCAAGCGTCGAGATAACTGCCATTTGCGACATCGACCCGGAGCACCGCAAACGGGCCTGCGACACCGTGCTGGCCGTTCGGAATAAGCGTCCGGATGAGATCGACGATTGGAAAGCCTTACTCCAACGCGGCGACCTGACGTCGATCGTCACGGCGCTTCCGTGCTATCTGCACTACCCGATGTACCGCGACACGCTCAATGCCCGCAAGCATCTCTATGGCGAAAAGCCCCTCTGTCTCACCGTCAAGCACGCCGACGATCTCGTAA
>JBGPOG010000560.1:0-3219 GCA_041487935.1 Chthonomonadia bacterium
CACCTCCACACCTCCACACCAAGCCATGGTCGCTTAAGTCACTGCACCGCCTTATCCTAACCTCTGCCGCATACGTGCAGTCGTCCAGATTTCGGCCGGCGGCAGCTCGCACAGACCCGGACGACAAGCTGCTCTGGCGGCAACAGCCGCGCCGGCTGGAAGCGGAGGCAATTCGCGACGCCGTGTTATCCGCGGCCGGAACTTTGGATTTTAAGATGTACGGACAACCCGTTCCGGAAGAGACCCGCGCGACTGGAGAAATCGTACCGGTTGATGAGGACAGGGCCGGGCGGCGCTCGATCTACTTGCTTGTGCGTCGGTCGATGCCGGTAACCTTGCTCAACTCGTTCGATGCTCCAGTCATGGAAACCAACTGCACCCGCCGTACGGTGTCGACCACGGCGACTCAGGCCCTGGCAGTGATGAACAGCGGCTTTCTGTCTTCCCAGGCGAAGCGGTTTGCCGAGCGAATCGTTAGAGAGCGCCCGCCGGCAGGAAATTCGGGTATGAGTCCGGAAGCCATGGGTGTAGTATATACCTATCAATTGGCCTTTAGCAGATCGCCAAGCGACACAGAGATCAAGCGCTCTGTGGATTTTATCTATCAGCAGATGTCAATCTATTCGAAAACAATGAAGGACCAAAAGGAAGCGGAGAAATCGGCCCTCGCGGATTTCTGCCAGGCGCTGCTGGGGGCGAACGAGTTTGTGTATGTTGATTGACGTGAGCCGTTTCGGAGCGAGGTGATGCCCTTTGACAAAGAAGGACCAGCAGACGAACGAAGGGGCGGAACGTAAGGGAGCAGGGGCCCGGAAACCTTCTGAACAACATTGGGCGAAAATCCTGGAGCAGGTTAGAACGCCACTAACGTTCTTTGGGCTGGCATTGCTGGTATTAATGGTAACAATGGGCGCCGTCATTGCAATGTCCCGAGAAATGAGTGGCTACCAGTTTGCGGCATTATGCCTGATGGCAGTTATGTTCATTGCGGTCATTGGAGTCGTTGCGTATCTAACGATCAAGTGGCCGGCAAATTTACTCGATAAGGTGGAACTTGCACAAAAAACCGCAGATAGCATCGAGAGGTTTTTGGAAAACCCGGCCTTTCGCGATGTTATAATTGAAGTAGTAAATGAAACGGTAAAGCCTGAAGCACTCGTGGCTATCTCACCGCGTAAGCCGTCCAATCGAACGGACCAGAAAATCGACTCTAAAGCCGATTCTAAGGGGTAAGAACATAATGAGAAACGGTAACAGAGGAAGCGGCTATGAGTTCAAGAAACCTAAACTCGAATACGAATCTCTAGCGCTTCTAGGATTACAAGAACACAACCGCGGCGCGGCGCCTGATGAGACTCTTGTCGAAGTGGTAGCGGAGATTCTCAGATGCTTTGAGCGGGATGACGATTGGCGGACCGTATCCGGGATTGCGCGTGAAATCGGCAAACCGGCATCGGAGGTCCTGAATGTGGTGAATGAGTATCCGGAGATCTTCACGCACGCTCCGATCAAACCGGCAGGCGAAGATGTAATTGAGATTACCCCAAATCTTATAAGTAGGTTCACGCACAATGTTACGCCGTACGATCAGCATGCAAACGTATAACAGGCTTGTCACGCATGGAAAGCGATTCGCCAACTGATGCTTGAGTTAATAACCCGCCGGGAGTTCTTCTCCCGACTCGGTACGGGCGCAGGCGCGCTTGCATTGGCCTCGCTGCTTTCAGAGCAGGCCTATGCCGATGCCGTCGCGCGTCGCGTTCCCTACGACCTCCTGCCGAAGTCTCCGCATTTCACGCCGAGGGCCAAGCGCGTCATCTACCTTTTCCAAAATGGCGGACCGAGCCAGGTCGATCTCTTCGACCCGAAACCGGCGCTGAACAAGCAGGAGGGTGAAAGGCCCGGCAGGGGCTTCGTGAACGACGTCGACGCAAAGAAGACCGGAGCCTGGCTCGGAAGCCCATTCAAGTTCATCCGGCACGGCCAAAGCGGAATGGAGCTAACCGAGCTGCTGCCGGAGCTGGGCAAGCACGCGGACGATATCTCGCTCATACGCTCGATGGTCTCCGAGCACGAAAACCACGAGCAGGCCTGCTGCCACATGCACACGGGCCTGCCGGTTGCGGGCCGGCCAACCATGGGCTCCTGGGTAAGCTACGCCCTGGGAACCGAGAATCAGAGCCTCCCGGCATACGTTGCAATTTTGAACCCCGCGGGATTGCCCGTGGACGGCGCCCGCAATTGGTCCAGCGGTTGGATGCCGCCGGTCTTCCAGGGAATGCCGGTAAGGGCGACGGAGACCTCGCCAATTCTCAACCTCGAGCCTCGATCCCCCGCGGAAGCAGCGGGCACTCGGATGGAATTCCTGCAGAAGCTCAATCGCGATCACTTTCGGACGCGCCAGGATAATCTGGAGCTTGAAGCCCGCATCGCCAACTTCGAGCTTGCCGCGAGAATGCAGCTTGCTGCAACCGATGCCCTCGACCTGAGCAAAGAACCCGCATCGATCCGGGCGCTCTACGGGCTGGAGAAGAATGAGACTTCCGTCTATGGCCGGCAGCTCCTGATGTCGCGGCGACTCGTCGAACGTGGAGTTCGATTCGTGCAGGTGATGATGACCGGACAGCCGTGGGATACCCACACAAACAACGCCAATACCCTGCGCTCATTGTGCCATTCCACGGATGGCCCGGTTTCAGGACTATTGACGGATCTCAAGTCCAGGGGATTGCTGGAAGACACGCTCGTCATCTGGACCGGCGAGTTTGGCCGGACGCCGTTCGCAGAAGGCAAAGATGGCCGCGACCACCACAAGCGCGGCTTCAGCCTCTGGGTTGCGGGAGGCGGGATCAAAGGCGGCGTGACGCACGGAGCGACCGATGAATTCGGCTACAACGCCGTCAAGGACGTTGTAACCGTGGCAGACTTCCACGCCACGCTGCTCCAACTGCTCGGGCTTGATTTCCAGCGCCTCACCTTCAAACACGATTCTCGGGACGAGCGCCTGACCGACGTGCATCCAGTTCAGATCGTCAAGCCGATCCTGGCGTGAAATTCAGCCCGCGTATGTTCTCGGTCCCATTTGTGTAGGGGCGCTGCTTGCTGCGCCCAACTCGCGCGATAACAATTGGCGGGGCGGGGGGGTTGGGGCCCAAAAAAACCCATAAAAAAAATCCGGGGGCCGCAAAAACCCCCCCCACACAATGAAAAAAAAAAAAA